>DVDU01000282.1 GCA_015296065.1 Oscillatoriaceae cyanobacterium M33_DOE_052
CCAGCACCCCGGCAAAGGAAGTTTGAAGATGAAACGTTATCGGGCTAGTCTCGACAATGATTTCTTGATGGAAATCCTCGCTTATTCCTTACCTCACACTCTACCACATTCTCTCTCTTAATTTGATGCGTTTGCCCTGGTCCGGTAAATGACCCAGCGCAATGCGTTTGCGCAGATGAGACTCTGCTTTTTTAGGTTTCCATATAATCTGGTCTTTAACTTTATTGATTGACTGCAACACAGCTACGCGCAGATTTTCATCAAGATTCATACGTCTAAAATATTAAGTAAAGATTAAAATATTATATTTAATAGTATAGCATTAATTTAATCCAATGCCAAGGGTCATAAGTCAATAAAATTCAAAACAATTAGTCACTCCCAAGATGTCCTAAATCTCTTTACCCATGCTAAAAATCAAAAATTAAGCTATAATGATTATAGCATACAGCCTCCAACCAGCCATATACAAAAGACCCATAACTTTTGACAAAAGACAAATGACCACCCCTGAACCTACCACATACTCCGGCAGCTGTCACTGTGGCGCCGTCCGCTTTCAAGTAATCGTAGATAAACATGAAGCGATAAAATGCAACTGCTCCATCTGCAATAAAAAAGGTTTTTTGCACCTGATTGTGCCCCCAGAGCGATTTACTTTATTGCAGGGTGAGGAATCTCTGACAAATTACACTTTCAATACTGGCATTGCTAAGCATTTATTCTGTAAGATTTGTGGGATTCATTCGTTTTATCGGCCCCGGAGTCATCCCGACTCCTACGACGTGAATGTAAATTGCCTCGATGGGAATGTGGTATCTAAATTTGAGGTAGTAGATTTTGACGGCGCCAACTGGGAGGCAAATATCGAGAAAATTCGGGGTGCATCCCAGTGAAAGCAAGGCACATCCCCCGGGGGCGTCGTTTTTTTCGGTGTAAATATATTTATATGAATTCTATTTATACATATATGTGAGACAGGTGTTTGGGCTTTAGCCGAAAGAAATGGTCCCCCCGTCACCCCGTCTCTAAAGGTTCCCCGTCTCCCCGTCCAGAAGTCTTTCGTGAGGTGTTGGGTTGAGGAACAAAACCCAAGCTCCGGGAAAGAATCTTAAAAAAATACTACATTCAAGGGGAGTCAGAGGAAATTTAATTAATAATACTTTATTACCTGTACCTTCTAGTCCCTTGTCACTTGTCCGCAAGTCCGCTTGTCACTTGTCCCTTGTATGAATAATCAAAGGACAAAGGACAAAGGACAAAGGACAAATGACAAAGGACAAATGACAAAGGACAAAGGACAAATGACGAATAATCTTGGAGTCGCCGCAGATGCAGCCAATTAGAACATTTAACGTTTCTCCCGCGATACCAGCTCACATGGAGCTGCTGCGCAAACTAGCGTATAACCTTTACTGGGATTGGAACGTAGAAGCTAAAGACCTATTCCGCAGGCTAGACCCAGATTTGTGGGAGTCCAGTCACCATAATCCCGTGTTGATGCTGGGAACTATTTCCCAGAAGCGACTGCTGGAAGTGGCGGAAGATGAAGGCTTTTTAGCCCAGATGGAAAGGGCGGCGCAGCAATTGAATGATTACCTGCGGGAGCGGAACTGGTATCGCAAAACTCGCGACAAAGATAAGCAAAAGGAGTGCTACGCTTACTTTTCGGCAGAATTTGGCTTAGTGGATTCTCTGCCTATTTACTCTGGTGGTTTGGGCGTGTTGGCGGGAGACCACCTGAAGTCCGCCAGTGACTTGGGTTTACCCCTGGTGGGGGTGGGGTTGTTGTATCAGGAGGGCTATTTCAGCCAGTACCTCAACGCCGACGGGTGGCAGCAGGAACGCTATCCGATTAATGATTTTTATAATATGCCGTTGCACCTGGAAAGGGATGCTAACGGGGAGGAGTTGCGGATTGCGGTGGACTATCCGGGCCGCCAAGTCTATGCCCGGGTGTGGCGGGTGCAGGTGGGGACGGTAGCGCTGTATATGCTCGATACGAATATTGAGCCGAATAACCCGTATGACCACGATATCACGGATCAACTGTATGGCGGAGACTTGGATTTGCGGCTCCATCAGGAAATGATGCTGGGAATTGGTGGGGCGCGGATGCTCAAGGCTCTGGGACTGGAGCCGAAGACTTACCATATGAACGAGGGGCACTCGGCGTTTCTGTCTCTGGAGCGAATCCGGTTCCTGATTCAGGAGGAGGGGTTAACTTTCCACGAGGCGAAGGAAGTGGTGCTGGCAAGCAATATTTTCACGACCCACACGCCGGTTCCGGCGGGGTTTGACTTGTTCCCGCCAGAGAAGGTGATGCACTATTTAGGGTATTACGCCGATATATTTGGTTTGTCTCGGGAGGAGTTTCTGGCTCTGGGTCGCTCTGAGACGGGGGATTTGCAATCGCCGTTTAGTATGGCGACTTTGGCGATTAAAACGGCGAGTTTCTACAACGGCGTTGCTAAGCTGCACGGGGAAGTCTCGCGAGATTTGTTTAAGGATTTGTGGCCGGAAGTGCCGGTTGCAGAGGTGCCGATTACTTCGATTACGAATGGGGTGCATGCGCGCAGTTGTGTGGCGAGGTCAACTCAGGAGCTGTACGATCGCTATCTGGGTCCAAAATGGCCTTCTTCCCCAGCGGACCGGCCTTTGTGGGAGAAGGTGAATTCGATTCCCGATGAGGAATTGTGGCGCAATCACGAGCGTTGTCGATCGGAGTTGGTGGTATTCGTGCGGGAACGGCTGCAAAAGTACCTGCGGGCTCGTGGTGCCTCCATCAGCGAAATTGAAAAAGCCAAAGAAGTGCTAGATCCGAGCGTGTTAACCATCGGTTTTGCTCGCCGGTTTGCTACTTATAAGCGGGCAACTTTGTTCATGCGGGATGTGGAACGCCTGAAGCGGATTTTAATGGACCTGCATCACGAGCGGTTCAAAGGCACCACCCCTGGAACCAAAAAACGCCTAGTGCAGTTCGTCATTGCGGGCAAAGCTCACCCCAAAGATATCCCCGGCAAAGAACTGATCCGCGAAATCGTTCACTTTATCCGGGAACAGGGGTTACAAGCGCATATGGTGTATATCCCCGACTATGACATCCACGTATCTCGGATGATGGTGGCTGGGTGCGATGTGTGGCTGAATACTCCCCGCCGCCCTCGGGAGGCTTCCGGGACCAGCGGCATGAAAGCGGCCATGAATGGACTGCTCAACCTGAGTATTTTAGACGGTTGGTGGGATGAGGCGGATTATGTGCTTACTGGCTGGCCGATCGGGGCTGGGGAAATGTATGAGGACCCGAACTACCAGGATGAGGTAGAAGCTAATGCCCTGTACGATTTGCTAGAACAGGAAGTGGTGCCGCTATTTTACGATCGCACAGAAGAAGGAATTCCCCGCCGCTGGGTGGCGAAAATGAAAGATGCCATCCGGCTGAATTGCCCCCGGTTCAACACGGCTCGAATGGTGGGCGAATATGGCACCCGGGGTTACTTCCAGGCGAGCGATCGCTACGACATTATGACCGCCAACAACTACGGTCCCGCCAAAGAACTCGCACAGTGGAAGCAAAAGCTATTCGATAACTGGTACGACATCAAAATCAATGATATCGATATCTCCGAGTCCCCAGACGTGCAGGTAAACCAGAAAATCGCCGTCAAAACCCGCATCGACTTAGCTGGGTTGAGCAATTCCGACGTGCAAGTACAGCTTTACCTCGGTCCGATCGATGTAGATGGCAAAATCATCAATGGCACCCCCATCAAGATGGAATACCTCGGACAGGATGAAGACAAATACAGTCTCTACACTGCCGATATCACCTACACCGCTTCCGGCTTGCAAGGCTTGTCCTTGCGCGTTTTGCCCCAACACCCCTATCTCTCGGACCCCTACGAACCCCGATTGGTTCTATGGGCCAATCCCTAATTATAGTCATTAGTCCTTTGTCCTTTGTCCTTTGTCATTAGTCCTTTGATTATTCATACAAGGGACAAGGGACAAGGGACAAGGGACTAATGAAAACTAAAAAGCGGCTGATTGTCAGCCGCTTTTTGAGGTTTGTTGTTGATAATCAGCCGGTGTAAGCGCTGGTGAGTTGGTGTCACAAGCATCAGGCATGAATTAGTTCTCCTGAAACGATTTTGGTTTTAGGCGGTTTCCAGCCAGTCAAAAATGCGATCTAACTGGTCGATCGTGACTAATCCATATTGCCAGAGAACCATAGGCAAAGGAGCCGTGTAGGCTTCATTCTTCTGTAGGTTGCCACCAGAACAAATGCGCTCTGCAAAAGCGATCGAAGCCGAGGAAATTGCCAAATCTTCTTGGAGAAACCGAATAAATTGTGAGTATTTTGCTTTTGCCATTTGAATCATAACCTCCGATGTTATAATATATTTTGAGATCTAAAGAGCGATGGCGCCAGGTCCGGGTGGACAGTTCGCCAACCCATCCACAGTGGGTGGAAGGGCAAAGAGTTTTTGATGGTAGGAGCTTTGGGGGCTGCCCTGATGCGCTTGACAATGCCCCCTTGGTGGATATGATTGGCTTATTAATACCTAAACAGATTAGGAGTTGATTGCCATCAGTGCATCTACTGGATTCGGCAATCTCCATAAGTGGTTTTTTTTAAGTATCTTTACCAGCTAATCGTGGCTACTGCCGAAGGTGAGCCCCTAAATTACCTGTCCTTTCAAGATGGCGAGCGCCGAGCGAAGGTTTCCGTCCGGAGGGGCGAACCACCGGAAATTTCCTACCTTGGCCTCCTCAAGTTGGCTACAGGGAGAATCCAAAGTAGCTTTTCGGGGCAAACCGCCGTTCCCCCCTGTGTGTGCTTTACGTCTTCCCGCTCGCTCCCCCCAGGGGTGTTGCCACCTATCAGCGTCAGCAAACACTGATGATTGTAATGCACGGTGGGGGGTTTTCGTCAAGGTGAGAGAAAAATTTTTTGGCAATTTGGCCGGAGCTAGAAGGTTGGGGGGGACGGGGGGGACCAGGGGA
>DVDU01000281.1 GCA_015296065.1 Oscillatoriaceae cyanobacterium M33_DOE_052
CCAGCACCCCGGCAAAGGAAGTTTGAAGATGAAACGTTATCGGGCTAGTCTCGACAATGATTTCTTGATGGAAATCCTCGCTTATTCCTTACCTCACACTCTACCACATTCTCTCTCTTAATTTGATGCGTTTGCCCTGGTAAAAATTCATTCATAATTCTGACTTGACTGATTCCCGCTTGGTGGTTGTGGCGGCAAGTAAATCCTCCTAATTAAAACCCCAAAAAATTAGGTGGGTTCGTAGGGTGTCCCGTGCCTTAATAACCTGCTACGTGAAGAGGTTCGTTCGGCACGGCCCACCCTACTACTGTTTCGTCTTACCCTTTTTTAGGTTGACCTACTTATCTTATCCAAAATGGCGCTTCCCATCAATATTCAAGTGATGGTTAATTACTATAGAGGTTTGGTAGTGGCAATTCATCAATTACCACTACCTCCGATAATTTTAGCATAGATCACCTATTCCAATTCT
This sequence comes from Oscillatoriaceae cyanobacterium M33_DOE_052, assembly GCA_015296065.1. Lineage (GTDB taxonomy): Bacteria > Cyanobacteriota > Cyanobacteriia > Cyanobacteriales > Laspinemataceae > Koinonema. Next base: position 473 of record DVDU01000281.1, read on the forward strand.
AACACATCTTCATATAACCAATCAATAGCCCCGCGCCAATTAACGCTGGTTAACTCCAATTCATCCCCTTTCTCATAGGTGAAAACTTCCCACCTTCCCTCGGTATCCCGGCGGTAGCAATCCACTTGGATAGAATCAGAGCTGATTAACACATATTCTTGCAGGGTTTCGATTTGCTGGTAGTCGGCGAATTTTACGCCTCGGTCAAATTTAGCCGTTGACGGCGATAAAACCTCCACAATTAATTTAGGATAACTGACGAAATCATCAGCTAAATTTTTATCCCGGTGGTCACAAGTCACCATCACATCGGGATAGTAATAGGAATTGGCTGCGGCAATTTGGACTTTCATATTTTCTATGAAAGCGCGACACCCTGTCCCCCGGATGTGATTTCGCAGCAAGGCAAACATATTCCCGGCAATGGTGCCATGCGCTTGGCTGCCTCCCGCCATTGCATAAACTTCGCCTCGAATATACTCATGGCGGATGGGACTGACTCGCTCCCCGGCTAAATAGTCAACCGGGGATATCTGGAAGTATTTTTTACTAGCTGTCATTTGGTTTGCTGATTTAGGCATATTTATTATCTCTAGCTTAACCAATTAATTGCTGATTTGTCAAGGTTGTTTGAGGAATTTGGGACAGTAAAACCATGTTTACTATCCCAAATTAAAAATATGTGTTTTGAGGAGTGATTTAATCGATTTTGATTTTGGCGAGGGAAGAGTTTTGATAGTAGTGACCGAGGATTTGTTGATAGTTGTAACCTTGGCGAGCTAAATTGTAGGCGCCCCACTGACTCATCCCGACACCGTGACCGAAACCTCTACCGTAGATGGCGAAGGTGTTGCCGTTGGGGTTGATGGTAAATAGGGTGCTTCTGAGGTTGAGGAGGCGTTGGAGTTGTTCGCCGCTGAACAGGCGTTCGCCATCGGATCCGTAAGCCCGCACAGAAATCACCCGTCCGGTTTTAGACATGCGTTCTGGTTTAATGGCAGAGATATTCCCCACCCCCATCAGGTTGGTGAGTTGGGCGCGAGAAATGCTACTGTTCCACTCATAAACGGGGGCTCCGGCGTCATAGTCGGGAACACCACGCAAGTAAGGACGCGGTTCTGACCACACATCCTCTACATTTTCCGTGTGACCCCCAGAGGAAGAGTGAAATACGGCTTCAATAATTTGGCCGTTGTAGGTGAGGACTTGGCCTTTCGTGGCTTCGACTGCGGCTTGGGTGGTGTTGGCTTCGCTTTCCAAACCTTTGTAAACCTGCCATGCTTGGGTATCGCCCACATCATAGATACTATTGCCATACCGATCGCGCTGGTAGAGAGCGTAGGAACGAGCGGCGACGGCTTGAGCTTTGAGAGCTTCTTGGGGCCAACTGGGGCTCATTTCCGCACCGATGACACTGGAGAGGTATTGTTCTAAATCTACGATATTGACAGCGGTGAGGGTGCCGCCCCCCCCAGAAGACGCGCTGGGGACGAGGTGGATGCGACCGCGATACCAGCGATCGCCGATATAAGCATAACCGCCATTAGAAGGCTCAATCCAAATTTGGCCAGTTTGCCAGCGATCGAGCGCCACCGTACCGCCCCTCGGTTCCGCATAATAAGAACTCATCGCCGGGATCTGTCCCAAAGTGCGTCCCGAGGCATCCCGAACCACAGCGGCGGTAGAAGTGCCGATTTTTACCTGGTTGACGCCTTCAATAATGGCAACTCGGAGCAGGAGGGCGGCTTGAGCTGGAGCCAGCATCAGGAACCAGAAAAATACCACCAGCCACCAGGAGACTTTTTTGGCAACTCGGGGCAAGGATAATGGAGACAAGGAGAATGGAACCATAATCAGGGCGTCAAGCAAGATGGATTACGTCTGAAATCAGGGTAAAATAAAATTTAAGCGATATGGGTAATTTTGTCCCTAGTTGGAGGAGAAACCGGGTTTCTGCGACAATCTATGTTTCATACGGAGGACTTGGTTAAGAAACCCGGTTTCTGTCGGACAAAGGACAAATGACCAATGACCAATGACCAAAGTCCTATGGGGTGAGTTGAGCAAGTGCAGGTAACATTTCTCGGAACTTCGTCGGGGGTGCCGACGCGATCGCGCAACGTCTCGAGCGTAGCTCTCCGACTGCCCCAGCGGGCAGAAGTTTGGCTATTTGACTGCGGCGAAGGCACCCAACATCAGATTCTTCGCAGCGACATCAAAATCAGCCAGTTGCGACGCATCTTTATCACCCACATGCACGGAGACCACATCTTCGGCTTGATGGGACTCCTTGCCAGTTGTGGTTTAGCGGGCAACCCTGAAAAGATAGACATCTATGGCCCAAAAGCTCTGAGTGAGTATCTGCAAGCCTCCACTCGTTATTCCCACACCCATTTTTCCTACCCGATCGAAGTGGCTTACCACAAACCGGGCATCATCTATGAAGACGACGAGTACATCGTCAAAAGTGGTCGCCTCGAGCATCGCATCCCCGCATCCGGGTATCGGGTAGAAGAAAAAGACCGACCAGGACGCTTCGATGCCGAAAAAGCAGCCGCAATGGGGATTCCCTTTGGGCCGCTGTATGGACAGCTCAAGCGGGGGGACACCATCACATTACCCGATGGCCGCAAAATCGATGGCCGCGAGTTCACCGGACCAGTGCAAGTGGGGCGAAAAATCGCCTATTGCACCGATACCGTATTTTGTGAGGGAGCGGTGGAACTGGCGCAAGACGTTGATTTGCTGATTCACGAAGCCACTTTCGCCCATAAAGATGCGCAGATGGCATACGATCGGCTCCATTCCACCTCCACAATGGCAGCCCAAGTGGCTCTAGCAGCGGGAGTCAAGCAACTAATGCTCACTCATTTTAGCCCCCGCTACGCTCCCGGCAATGATATTGTTTTAGAAGATTTGCTCGCCGAAGCCCGTGCCATCTTCCCGAATACGGATATGGCCCATGACTTTTTCACCTATGAAGTGCCACGCCGAGACAGCGAAACGCCGCCCCAGTCTCCACCAGTGCCAGACAAACCCCAAAAATCAATCCGTAGGGGGTAAGTATTCCCCGCTAGTGTCCCCCGCGACAGTGACAATTAGGGAGATCGCACTTTAACGGCACAGGTAGTTCAGTTTCCCTGTCCAGCTCACATTCATTCCCCATCTCTGGGGGAGACGAGTCTAAGGTGAGAGCTTAAGACTGTTTATGTTCACTAAAGCGGAGACGTTCTGAGATATTTCTCAGTTGGGCTTGATTGTTGACAGGGACGCGGGGGAGGGGTAACTCAGTGTTTGGCCAAGAAATTAAATTAAAGCAGGGGCAGGCTCCTGGGGGTAAACCTCTGATGGGTAAAGGAATGGGTAACTGGCAACGAGCGCATAAAATCAGCTCCCAGGCGGGGGAGAGGAGTTGGGAAATCGTTTCGCTGGTTCCATCTAGATAACAGTCACCTGCATCTGGGGCGGCAATAAGCTGCCAGCATTCCTCAAATTCGCGGGAATAACGTTCCCCGCTGAAAACAGGTTGTGGCAGTAACGTAGCACTGCCATTTCTGATCACGATTTTTTTCCCCAGCAAAAACCAGTAGGCTAAATACTGTTTTACTTGATATTCTGATGCCATATTTATGAAGTTATTTATGGGTGCTTTTGGGGAAGAAACTCTGTTGTGCTAGCTCCGTGGGCAGGCAATTTTTTGCCTGAGAGTCGGGGGTAATTGTGATATAACTCTAACAGATATGGCGTCAAATGTGCTGGGGTAACTCAGTCGGAACTGGGGGGGAGGCGGGTGCCCAGACGGCTGAGATTGAGGGCGTGACCGCCGGTGACGAGGTAGGTGGTATGGGCGATCGCCCCCACAGAACGCACCAGGGAGCCGAGGCGATCGCGAAACTTCCGCCCCGAAGGATAAGCAGGCACCACCCCCCAACCCGCCTCCTCCGCCACAAAAATCACATCACCCACCTCCGCGCAAGCTAAAATCAAGTCCCGCTGCATCTGCTCCCAAGTGGCATCCTCTTCCGCCAAGAGATTTGCCACCCAAGTCCCCAGGGAATCCACCAACAAACAGCTATCTTTTGGCGCTTCCAAGAGCGCTTCTGCTAGCAGGATCGGCACTTCCCAAGTTTTCCACCTTTGGTGGGAGCGGCGATACACATGCTTGGCAATTCGAGCCACCCAGTCGGAATCGTTCTGATTTACCCTCGCCGTCGCTAGGTAAATCTTCGGTTTATGAGTCTCGATGGCCAGCATTTCCGCCCATTCGCTTTTGCCAGATCTGGCAGGACCTGTCACCAAAATCACCCGGGGCGTAGTAGCTTCTTCCGCATTCATGCCTAAAATAAGAGATAGCTTAACTAGCAATTTTCTCAGTAATCCCAAATGCCCGACCCAGCAATTTCGGCCATTATCTGCACCCACAATCGCGATGCCTACTTGGGCAGTGCGATTGACAGCTTGCTAGGGCAGGATTTTCCAGATTTTGAAGTAGTGGTGGTAGATAACGCCAGCACCGATCGCACTCGCGCTGTCGTCACCGATCGTAGCCGCAACTCTGGAGTGCAATACATCTACGAACCCACCCTCGGTCTTTCCGTGGCTCGCAACACCGGCGCCCGGGTTGCCAGGGGTGCAATACTAGCTTATCTTGATGACGATGCCATTGCTAGCCCCACTTGGTTGAGCGTCCTCTACCGAGCCTATGAGCAAAACCCAAACCTAGCTATAGCTGGGGGTAAAGTTACCTTGATTTGGCCAGAAGGAGTGACGCCGCCCCAGTGGCTATCTGAGGGGCTAGCAGGCAACTTGGGGGCATACGACCTGGGAGCGGAGATAGTAAACATCGACACCCCAGGACAGACTCCCAGGGGGTTAAACTACTCCATCCGCCGCACCTTCCTCGAGCAAATTGGCGGTTTTAATCTAAATCTGGGTCGCATCGGCAAAAAATTGCTCTCTAACGAGGAACTCTATGTTACAGAGCTGGCTCTCCAAAGCGGCTGGCAAGTCGCCTATATCCCAGATGCCCATGTGGCGCACCATGTAGCTCCCGAACGCTTACAACCATCTTGGTTTTGGGAGCGGTCTTGGTGGCAAGGCATTAGCGAGTGTTACCGAGAGCAGTTACGAGGGCAAGCGGGAGCTGGTCAAATTCGCCGGGGGGGCGAACGGTTGGTGCGGGGCATCTACAAAAGTCTGAAATTTTGGTCAAACCCGGCGCTCCGCTTCGATAATTTAGTATATAGCTACGGTCAAATCGGTTATTTGACTGCCGCTATCTCTGGGATGGTTCGCACCACAGCGCCCACAGGCAATGAGTAAGCATGAGGTATAAAGGATAGAAGACTGCCCCGAACCGTCAGGGAGTGCGTTGCTAATCGCCCTTTTCTTCCCACCAGGACCCGTGCTGGGGACTAATCGGCAATTGCCCGTGGCACCCCAGTAGGTTGGTCGAGAGTCCTTCCTATCTCATCCATCAAGGCTGTTGCCTCAATTCCGAGCCGTTGCTTTCAACCCTAGTAATATGACCTCTACGCCATCCAAGGTTCCTGTTTCTGTCCTGATCCCCGCCAAAAACGAAGAACTTAATCTGCCCGCTTGCCTCGCCAGTTTGGAGCCAGCAGACGAAGTGTTTTTGGTCGATTCCCAAAGCAAGGATCGGACTGTAGAAATTGCCGAAAGCTACGGCGCCAAAGTTGTGCAATTCCACTTTAGCGGTCGATGGCCAAAAAAGAAAAACTGGGCATTGGAAAACCTCCCCTTTCGCAATGAATGGGTTTTAATCGTTGATTGCGATGAGCGCATCCCTCCCGAACTGTGGGCAGAAATCAGCATCGCCATCCAAAACCTGGATAGTGATGGCTACTACCTCAATCGCAAAGTTTTCTTTCTCGGTGCTTGGATCCGCCACGGCGGTAAGTACCCGGACTGGAATCTCCGCCTCTTCAAGCACAAAAAAGGCCGCTATGAAAATCTGGGCACGGAAGAAGTCCCCAACACCGGGGATAACGAAGTTCACGAACACGTGATTTTAGCCGGTCAAGTGGGCAACCTGAAAAATGATATGATTCACGAAGATTTCCGGGACATTTACCAATGGTTGGAGCGGCATAACCGTTATTCTAACTGGGAAGCTCGGGTGTATCTTAATGTCCTGACCGGGGAAAATGCCCAAGAGACCATCTCTGCCAATCTGTTCGGAGATGCGGTGGAGCGCAAGCGCTTTTTAAAACAAATTTGGGTGCGTTGGGTGCCTTTTAAACCGACGCTGCGGTTTATTTTATTTTATATCATCCAGCTCGGCTTTTTAGATGGTAGAGCCGGTTATATCTACGCTAGGCTCTTGGCACAATACGAGTATCAAATCGGTGTGAAGTTGTACGAGCTGCGGCGGTTTGGCGGTCGATTGAACCAAGAGCAAAAGCCTCTAGATAGTGAGCAATCATCATCTCAGTCGCGATCGTCACAAGTGAAAATTGGTAGTTGATATGATTTTGTCTGGGGGGGAAAAGAAACCGGGTTTCTGCGATAATCTTGGGATCCTAACCCAGATTTAGTTAAGAAACCCGGTTTCTGAGGGGGGAGAAGACCAATGACCAATGACAAATTGCCTCCACCGGTGCTGGATGCGCCGCCAATGGTGGATTTGCGTCAGTACAATCAATCCTGGTTTGACCGGGGCCGTCCCGGTTGGGTAGTGTTGCTCTGGTGGTTTGTGCAGGCGGTGACTTTTCCTCTGACGCCGCAACCCCTGCATTTTTTGCGCTGCTTGATTCTGCGCCTGTTTGGGGCCCGTCTAGGACGGGGGGTGGCAATCCGCCCCACGGCGAGGTTTACTTATCCGTGGAAAGTGACGATCGGCGATTATTCCTGGATTGGCGATGATGTGGTGTTATACAGCTTAGACCACATTTCTATCGGTTCTCATTGCGTCATTTCCCAAAACACCTATATTTGCACCGGTTCTCACGACCCCCAAGACCGGGCTTTTGGTTTGGTGACGCAGGCGATCGCGATCGGTAATGGCGCCTGGATCGCCGCCGACTGTTTCATCGGACCGGGAGTACAAATTGGCGCCAACGCTCTCATCGGCGCCAGAAGCAGTGTTTTTAGCCACATGCCTGCAGCTACCGTCTGCTGGGGGAGTCCCTGTCGTCCCCAACATCCCCGCGTCCACCCCCAATCACAAGATTAGTCCTTAGTCATTTGTCATTTGTCCCTGGGAGACATTGGACAAGGGACAAGTGACAAAGGACAAATAACCAAAACATCATTCATTCATATTTTTGTAAGTCGCTACCGCTGAAGGAGAAATGCGATTCAAGTAGCGGAATATCCAATATTTGAAAACCGTATCCAAAATCACCGGGAAGGTAGCGATAAACAAGAAGATAAACTCCCGGTTTTCCGGTAAACCCAAATGGCGAGAAATCCCCTCCAAAATTACTTCCCAGCCGTGGGGTGAGTGGAAACCCACGAATATATCCGTAAACAAGATAATGATAAAAGCCTTAGCGCTATCGCTGAGACCATACACCAGTTCATCGAGAAAAGTCCTGAATATGGCAATTTGGCGGCGACTCTTAGCCAAAAAAATCATCACAGCTATAGCCGAAAAAATATCAGCGAAAACATTTTTGATGGCATCAGCACTTCTTCCCTGATATTCTTCGGCTAATTCTCTGGCTTTTTCCCTGACTTTCGCCTCGATTTCTGCTTCTGATAAATTTTCAATGTGCCATCGATGAGGATGGGCGATTTCTTGAGCCGGTTCTGGGTTTTCTTCTCCTTCCGGGGTTAAAGCGTTTTCCTGGGTGAGATGTAATTCTGCCATCTCCACGGCCAGAATTTTTTCAAATTTTAGTTTTTCTTCATATCTTTGTAATTCCTCCAATGCCTCGGCTTCCATATCCACATTGATAAATACTTCTGTGGCATTGCCGACAAATCTATCGTAGGTCGGACCAACAATAAAATTTTTCGATATTTGTTGTGTCAGTAAAGGAATCAGGATGATGAGCAAGATAAATTTTAAAGATATGACCGTTTTCGTCTTAGATTTGCGAAAATCTTGCACCACTTCATCTTCAGCTTTGGGGTCTAACTCTCTTTTAAATCTGTCTAGAGTTCGCAAGATAGACCGAGGCAAAAAGCTGGTTTGATCAACAATATTTTTACTTTTGCCGCCCCCTGGAGTCGCCGCCCCCTGGCCTATCTTAGCAGATTTCACATCTACGGCCACAGCTCCCGGTAGTTCGGTGGCTCCTGCAACCGCACCAGATTTTGGGGGAATAGACACCAAAGATGTGGCGGGAGGAGAGACGCGATCGGGAGTAGGTGCGGCAGCTAAACCATGATATCTGGCTACTACCTCATCGATGAAAGCCAGCTTATCTATAATCAGCTTATCTTGGTTAGATAAGGGCAGGGTCTTACCGTTGACGTTAGCCGAGTCGGCGCTGACAACCTTTCTGTTTTTCGGGGTAAAAGTTTGCAGGTAGATATCAGCCACAGAGCGGCTATTTCTAAATTCTGTAAGCCGGACCTTGATAATATCGAGGTTGCGGCGCAAGTCCGCATCAAAGTGGGAGTAAACGGTATCGCCGTAAGTAGATGATGCTTGGGAAATTTTGCCGCCATTAAAATGCTGGTCTTCAATGGCTTTGATGGCGAGGGCAGCATCAAACGCCAGGTCAAGAGAGCGTAGGGGTGTTTGCAAAAACCACTGTTCGATCGCTAGCAGGGGTTTCTTAATCATTGATATAGGTTTTTTCATCGATAAATATCTCAGTTGGTGAGGTGATTTTCTGGAATTATATCCCCTCCATATGTATCCCAGGACACAGCAACGCAGGCAAAATCAACTTTTGGGACTGCAACCCGCATTCATCTGCCTAGACCACCCTCGCCGTCAGAACCAATAGCGCCTCCCGGTGCGGCGAAACCTGACCCCAGCCAATCAGGGGTAAGGACAGGGAGCCTGTGGGGGACAACTTTAGATTTAAAATCGTATGATAACAAATCAGCGCTGAGGATAATCGGTGGCCGCAGTCGTAACATTTGAATCAGTTTGGATTTCTGGCCCCTCTCGCAGTGGGAAAACCACAGAGTTGCTCAAGTGCTTTCGCCACTTGATGGACCTGTGGAGTGAAACCAGGAAAACTGACCCCTTACCCCGGAATCAAAATTCGCCTTTATGGGCCGAGCCACCCATACTGGTATTAGGGGCGACGGGGGATAACCGCTTGGAACTGGCGCAGCGACTGGATGAAGCCACTGGGAACCGGTATGCGGTGAAATCTACTACTCCCTTGGGTTTTTTTCAAGAAGAAGTGAGTTTATTTTGGCCGATGCTGATTGAGAGTCTGAATTTACAGGCTCAATACCCGTTACAACTGCGCCCGGAGACAGAGCAGGAGTTAGCGACCTTGCTGTGGCGTCCCCACCTGGACGAGGAGAACTGGCCGTGGGTGGGGGTGAATGAGTATCGTTTGGTGCGCAACACTTTAGACTTGATGCAGTTAGCGGCTTTTGCGGGGATAGAAGCGGAGCAAATACCGGATATCCTCCAGTTAGGACTGCCTGATGAGCCTTCCCCCGGCTTGTGGAAAGGGTTGGCATCATTGCAGAGTCGGTGGCGGCAATGGTGTTTGCAGCGGGGTTTGCTCAGTTATGGGATTATTTGCGAGCTGTACTGGCGCTATTTGCTGCCCAACCGGACTTACCAAAGTCATTTGCTCCGCCGGTATCGCTGGGTGTTGGCGGATGATGTGGATGAGTATCCCGCGATCGCCCGCCATTTGTTTGATTTCCTCCTGGACCGGGGGGTGGTGGGGGCGTTTACTTTTAATCCGGAGGGGGGAGTCCGTCTGGGTTTGGGTGCGGATCAGAATTATCTGGGTGGTTTGCCGGTGGGTCGAACCGGTAGGTCTGCGCAGCCATCGCTCAGGACGATCGAGCTGTCGCCTCCAGAGGCGGGAATGGGGGCGGCTGGGCGGGATGGCGTGGTAGAGCTGGTAATGTCTGGGGTGGGGGGGGATGATCTGGATGCTCTACTGGGAGATTTTGCCCCAGAGGCGAGTTGGGGGGAAAGAGGAGCCTCGGGGGTTCATCCTCAGAAAAAAGTGTTTTCGATTCAAACGGTGTCTCGGGGGGAAATGCTGCGGCAGATGACGGGGAAAATTGCCGAGGCGGTGAGGCAGGGTGTGGCTCCCGAAGAGATTGCGATCGTGGCGGCGGGTTTGGATGAAATTGCTCGTTATACGATTATCCAAAGCCTGAACCGTTATGGGGTGCCCGCCTATTCTCTCAATGACCAGCGGCCCTTAGCCAGCTCGCCCATAATTCGGGCGTTGCTGACCTTGCTGGCTGTGATTTATCCGGGTTTGGGTCGTTTGGTGGACAGGGACGCAGTGGCGGAAATGCTGGTGATTCTTAGCGGTCATCCCCGGAAGCAACCGGCGATCGACCCGGTAAGAGCTGGGTTACTGGCCGATCGCTGCTATGTTCCAGCCATTGAATCATCAGGTGACACAACTTATCGCCCCCAGTTGTTGCCAGTTACGGCTTTTGCCCGGTGGGACCGGGTGGGATATGGTGCCACTACTGCCTATGACCAGATTTTGCAATGGCTCACCGAGCAACGCCACCAACTAGAACAGCGTCTAATTGCCAATCCCCGCATAGTTTTAGACCGAGCCAGCCAAAAGTTTTTACTCTCTGACCATCATCTCCCTTTTGACCAGCTCGCGGCCCTGCGAGAGTTGATGGAAACAGCGGCTCATTATTGGGAAGTGCTAGAGCGACTGAACCGCCACGATCATCAAGTGCCAGAATATGTGACTGTGGGGCAATTTATCCAGATGTTGCGCCAAGGAACCGTCACCGCCAACCCTTTCCCGGTAACAACTGGAATTCAGAAAGGGGTGACAATAGCTAATATCTATCAATATCGAGTTACCCGGTGTCATCACTCTTGGCATTTTTGGATTGATGTCGGTTCGCCTTTATGGAGTCAAGGAGGAGCCGCCTCTTTGTTTGGCTCCCAGTTGTTCCTCCAGGAATGGTCTGGGAAAGCCTGGACTGCGGAGGATGAGCAACAGGCGGACGCCGAAAGGCTGCGACGGATTTTGTTAGATTTGCTGTTGCGGGTGGGAGATAGTCTTTATCTCTGTCATAGCGATTTATCTGCCAGCGGTCAAGAACAAACCGGCCCCCTGTTGGCTTTTGTCAATGCCATTATCTAGATTTTTGCCCCACTATTGCCATCTGAATTACAGTTTTTTCTGCACAAGCTGTAACTAATTTCATTGTTCATACAAAGCATGTTCATTAGGGTGTTCCCGGACTCTCCATTAAGCGATTATAGTTAACTCAATTAAGAATGAGACAAACCTTGAGAGTTGCCCTCTATCCCCCAACCCCTTTCTCCCAAAAAGGGAGAAAGGGGAGTAAGAGAGGGAAGAGGGGGAAGAGGGGGAGGAGGGGGAAGATTACTCCCCCACACTCCCCACACTCCCCACACTCCCCCGTCTCCTTTTCCCCCCTCTCCCTAACTGGTCGAGGCGATGCACTGAGCCCTGAGCGCAGTCGAAGGGAGCGAAGTCGAAGGGTCGAAGTGGGACGGGGGTGAGGGCAATATCGAATGTTTCATTTTTATTGGAAATGACTATAATTGCGCCGGTTCTCATCACGGAAAGTGTGCAGGCTGCCGGATTTGAGAGATGGTTGTCTCTCCATTTACTGCCTGAGTTATCCTCCCCGTCGATATTACAGCCTGTTCAACAGTGATTTAACACATTGCCCTCACCCTAAATCCCTCGACCAGGGAGGGAGAGGGACTTTGAGGGCCGCTCAGATTATTTCTGAACAGGCTGTAATTATGGATAACGCGCCCATTCATCGAAAGAAGGTGATTAGAGAATTGGCCGAGTGGGCTGGTCATCAAGTATTATTTTTACCCAAATACTCACCAGAATTAAATGACATAGAGCCTGATTTTAGTGCTTTAAAGAGAGCCAAAATGTATGCAAGTCCTGACAAATATATCGACGAAATTATCCGAGAGTATTGCGCCCGATAATATCTTACTTTTATTTGAAAAAACTATAATTTGACATCAGCACCGGAAGCCGAGAAATAATTGTTATTTCTCCCCATTCTCCTCGGAGGTAATATTCCTTGTCATTTCTGGAAAATTCCTCTATGTTACCATAATCGATGCTTCCATCTATCCCAGAAATTGCCCTCATTTTGTTAACTAGGGTGTATTGTTGGGGCTGAGGGAATTTGATGGTCATCTTCCGATAACAATACTGTTCCCCTGGTAAGGGTGGGGTGTAGAGGGGGTGATTTTCCGTCAGCACAGCTTCTATGAGGATTTCTACCACAGAACCTTGCGCCTTAATCCCCAAAACATAGCTATCTTCTAGGTAAATATTTTCAAAGCCTGGAAATTGCCAGTAGTTTATAGTTGCCATATAAATAGAAAAATCATTCTCAATCAGCGCTTTAGTCAAGCACTTTTTTTATTATACCACATAGGGGGGCTTCTGGTTCCAGTGGGTTGGAGAAAAAAACCCCCCAGACTAAACTGGGGGGGAGAAATACTGTTTAGTTAGAGACTACACCCATCCCTGGCATTCCAGGGGGAGCAAGTCTTTATCCAGAGGCCATGTCCCAATGGGATAGTGAATTAAAGATGACCCCTGTCCAGCTTTAATCACATCTTCTGCCACTCCCAGGGCAGCAATAGCTTCACCCGCACTCATTAAGCTGGAGGTAGCCCCTTCAACTAGGATTTCCCGGAACAGCTTCACATATGCAGGTTCATTCACCTGATTAAAAGCTGACTCGTAAGTAAACTCCATTTTGACTTGTTGAAGCTCTTTTGAGTTGGGCTTCTGGATGTTAAAATACAGGCAGATGCCCTCATTAGGATGGTGACGAAGCACCAAGCGGCTGGGTTGGTTTGCTGAGGCAAACTGCTGCTTAAATACAACCTCTATTCCCGTCCACTTAGCAGGCAAAGCCTTACCAGTGATTAGCTTAAAGGATATCCCCCTCAAGTTTTTTAAGGTGGACTCCAGCGTAACGGCGGCTAGGGTAGGAGCCTGAGAATTGGGGTTGCCGCATTCGTCGTGATAGCCGATGTATTGGCCAAAGATGGGTTGAGCAGAAACTCGCAGGGATAGGATGGCATTTTCCCTGTTGGCTCTTAACAGCTCTTCATCAAAAGATGGCGGTATAGCTGTGATTATTTGCCCCAGCATAGGTAAGATTAAATGACTGTGCATGTCAGTCCAACTGCCGGCCCGGAGAGATTCAAAGAAGTTCCCCCTATCCTTGCCCACGAGAAGACTCTCTAAGGCGTAGCAGCGGATTTCTGATACAAAGCGCCGCTGAAGTAGGTGCCCAAATGGGCTCTGGCGAAACGCCACTAGATTGGCAAAACATTCCTTTGAACCAAAGTGTTCTGCTACCAAAAAATTACTCATGCCATTGATGGAAATGGCTTCTTGCAAAGCATTTGTCTCGTCTATCGAAGAAGCTACCGGCTTTTCAGCTACTACTGTTATGCTGGTTGTATCCAGAACTCTGAGACTATTTAAGGCGCTGGGGTAGCATGAAGGTGGCAATGCTAAATATGCTATTGCCGAGCTATCCCCAATTTGTTCACGCAACTTGTTTTTCATCTGAAACCTCCAAATTTAGATTCATGTACAAAACTTTTTCTTGAACAAAATCAAGCCAATCGCTTTCCGTGTAGCCCTTCGGCACACTGTTTTTGGCTAGCATAGCCTCCCACATTTTGGAGGCAAAGGTATCGGTATCCCAAGGCTCCATAGCCAAGGCGATAATCTTCATACTGTTTAGCTGCCCCGTTTTATGGAGAATCAGCAATGCTGGCAGGATTTGACGCTGGCTCAAATCCCCGCTAGACCCATGTAAAATAAGCGTTTTAGCCATGACATTTTCCCTCTTTGGAACTATTTCTAGTTTCTAGCAAATTCCCAGCCTGATTGTAAATTGAGTTATGTAGAATCAGGTGGAGTCAATATCGCGATTATGGCGTGGATTAGAGGCGCAGTTCGCGCCTCTAGGTTGTATATCAACCAAACCACACCGATGGTGATATGGACTCAGGAGAACGCTGGTTCACAACCCGCCAGATGGCGTGGAATATATCCATCTCACCGAGTCGAATCTCTGCCATAACCATCTGGCAGATTTCCGGGTTGGCGCAGGCTTCCTGCATGGAGTTGGGCAGTAGTTCGGCGCAATCCCGAATCTTGGCAGAAAGGCGATCGTCTGCGGTTGGTGCTGCTTGGAAATGTGCTTTCATATTGTCCTCCGGGTTTAGTTGAATCTCTATTACCTCGACGTTACCGCACCAAAAATCAACTGTCTATCGACTTAGGTGGACTTAGGTAGTGGCGGGTAGTTTGATGGAATTAGTAGGGATATATAGACCCAAATAGAAGCAGGTAGAGTTAGGTAGATTTAGTCCAAATTGACTTAGCAATTTAACCCTAACCGCTTATAATATGGATATAGGCGCGAGTGCGGATGACGGACAAAAAATCCGCAACCACCCGCTGCCTGTATATATGTATCGTGCGCGAGAGAAAATTTTATGCCGATGCCAATAAATCCAAAAGCAGAAGAAGAGTTCCTGAACGCAATGGCAGACCAATGGGGCTTTGTGGGTCTGCGCAAGCTGGTATTCGTCCAGCGCTTCCTCACCGCCAATGATGACCTCACTAGGCAAGCACTGGCAAATGTTTTAGATCCGAAACCCGACCCTGAGAATCCCGACTCTGACAAGTTCGAGCAACCCGTAGCCGACTGCTTAAGGCAGATATTTCCAAAACTTGAGGCTGAAGGGTGCAAATTTAACGGCGCCACTAGAGATAAGGTGGAAATAGCCAAAACTTGGTTGCGGGGAATCGTCTATCTTTGGTATCAACTGAAGAAGCAGGCGACACCCACCACCCAAATGGGGCCGGTACTGGCGAAACCGGGGCAAACCCTGAATATGTGGAAGCCGGAGACGCAGTATCGCAAAGAAGTACCTGTGGGGAGCCAGATTCAGTTTGAGGTAAATTTGGAACGTGACGGCTACCTGCTGCTGCTGGAAAAAGGCACATCGGGACAAATGTGGTGTTTGTGCCCCTCATTTTTGGCGCCCCAAGCGCAACTATCAGCAGGCGTGGCGCGGTTGCCCCAAGAGACGGGGCGTGTAAAATACTTTACCCTCACTGGTGATGGCGGGAAGGAGGAGATTGTGGCCCTCATCGCCAAGGAACCGCCACCCCTCCCCTGGCTACCCACAGGGAATCAGCCCCCGTTAGAGTTGAACCAAGACCACCTCAACGACTTGCTATCGTATTTGAATCCCCGCCCCGATTGTCAGGTTTGGTACACAGACTATATGGTGACGAAACCTAGTTCGTAGTTGGGCTTCAGCCCTCTTTCTTAGGTTCGTAGTAGGGCTTCAGCCCTCTTGATTAAGTTCGTAGTAGGGCTTCAGCCCTCAATCTTAAGTTCGTAGTAGGGCTTCAGCCCTCAATCTTAAGTTCGTAGTTGGGCTTCAGCCCTCTTGATTAGGTTCGTAGTAGGGCTTCAGCCCTCAATCTTAGGTTCGTAGTAGGGCTTCAGCCCTCTTGATTAAGTTCGTAGTAGGGCTTCAGCCCTCTTGATTAAGTTCGTAGTAGGGCTTCAGCCCTCTTGATTAAGTTCGTAGTAGGGCTTCAGCCCTCTGGATTAAGTTCGTAGTAGGGCTTCAGCCCTCTTGATTAAGTTCGTAGTAGGGCTTCAGCGCTCTTGATTAAGTTCGTAGTTGGGCTTCAGCCCTCTGGTGAGAAAATAACCTTTTTTTGGGCTAAAGCCCTACTACAAACCTATGAGGGCTCAAGCCCTACTACAAACCTATGAGGGCTAAAGCCCAACTACAAACCTATGAGGGCTAAAGCCCTACTACAAACCTATGAGGGCTAA
>DVDU01000049.1 GCA_015296065.1 Oscillatoriaceae cyanobacterium M33_DOE_052
CCCGCCATTGCTCGCTGATTGCTCCGCCCCATTTGGCCCCTCTGAATCCTTCCGATTCCTGCATCAACTGCCCCCGCCCAAGACTGATCCATCGGGGGAGGCTGGCAAGCTTCCCGATGGTGGCTGTCCATGCCAGATCAGGTGTAGGGAGGAAAATAATACTCTCTATGCTTAAACCAAGACGTGGGGCAAGTCCCTGCACTTTGATGAGTTTCTCCCCCCATGCAAAGCTGTTCCCGATCAAGTCTGGCCCTTTCAGAGTCTCCCCAAAGCGACAAGCAAGCTCAGTGAATCACGGAATGGGCTAGAAGGTATAAATCGGGATAGACAGGGATGAATGGTAAGCCTGCTCAAGAGCGCGGCGGAGAAAGGCCTTAAAGCGGTTCAAGCGAAAGGACTTGGGGTCGATGGAAAAAGGGCCGACTTGAATGAGACGACAGGCCAAGCAGAGCAGGAAGACCCAGAGGTTGAGCAGGAACAAGGCCAAGGCGAGGAAGAAAAAGCGCAGGGCAGGGTTACGGGAGTTGCTATGAGCGCGAAGCTGACCGAGTTGGCGATAAGAGGATTCAACCCCGAAGCGGCGGCGATAGCGTTTTTGGGCTTGCTTGGGGGGCCAGTCCAAGTGGATCAGCACAAAAGCCAGCCAAGTCCGCTCCCGCTTGTCCCCTTGAACCCGTTTGAGGCTAGGGACAAGGGCGAGTTCCACTGAAGTGCCATCACTAAAAGTGTAAGGACTGCGGTAAGCCTTGCGCCCCTTGCACAAAGCCCGTGTTCCGCCCGCTTTGCCCCGGATGGGACAAGCGATCAAGCTAGGGATCTCTTGCCTTTGCAGATAGCGGATGATGGGGCCAGAACAAAAGCCCTTATCAAGGTAGAGCACTTGAGGACTGAAGCCCAAGGCTTTGCCCCGTTCCAGCAAGGCTTCCAGCACACTCAGGCTGTTCTCCCCCGGCAGAACATAGCGCAAGGCCAGCGTGATCCGTACTTGCCGCCAGATCACATAGAGCGTCGCAATCCGCCAGAAATAGGTTGTGCCCTCCTTGGCTTCGCCTCGCACCGTGTAGGCTTTCAGCTTCTCGCTCTTGCCATAGAAAGGCTCATCATGGAAGTCAATCACCCATTCCAGACCCTCTCGAGGCATCTGCTCAGGCAGGCAATCCGCCAAAGCCTCATTTAACTGCTTTTCTTGCTCCTGCAAGGCTTCCACTCGCAAGACCCGATTGAGGGCCTCGCGCACGCTATTCCCATCCGCCACCCCTTCCAAATCCTGACTCACCGCTTCGATACTTTCCCCATCGATCGCCGCTTTGATCAATACCTCGATCAGCATCTTCTCATCTACCTTGTAGCCCTTGACCTTCCAGCCTAGTCGCTCACTGAGCGTCTTTTGGCTCAGCTTCCGAATCCCTTCGCCTGTCACCGCCTTCTTGAGTATCATTAGTCAGGGTCCCCCTGTTGTGTTGTTGGCTTCTACCTCAACTTTAACAGGTTGACCCCTTTTTTTCTTCCTATCCCTTCATTCCGTGATTCACTGAGACTGGATCATCAAGCCCATCCGCAAAATCCGCGAGCAGTTGATCATTGATGAATGGGATAACATTCTTCGCATCATGGTTTCTCTCTTGCTCAGAACCACTTCCCAATCCATCATTGTGAGCAAACTGAATGCCTACACCCGCAAAAATAATACCCGCCTCGCCCTTTGGGAGTA
>DVDU01000117.1 GCA_015296065.1 Oscillatoriaceae cyanobacterium M33_DOE_052
CTGATCAGCCCTCACCCCCGTCTCTCCCAGGTGGGGAGTTTGGGGAGTGTGGGGAGTGTGGGGAGTGTGGGGAGTGTGGGAAGTGTGGGAAGTGTTGGCAACTCTCAATGGTTGTCTCACTCTTATTTGAAATGACTATATATTCAAGGCAAAAAAAAGCTGCACTATGTATATGCAGCTAAAACATCGTGACGCTTTGGAGAAAAAGTTAATTCTCAAACTATTGATTGCTAAATATAATGGCAATCTATAGGAGTTAATTATTTATGAGAGTAAGTATAACATAAAACTGGGGAGTTGGGGGGATTTTAATCAAAAATTTGCAACCAACCCCGTCTAACTGCGTGGAGCATCCGATCGATCGTGGCTCGCTCTTCATCGCTGAGGTGTTCGCGCAGGAGCGCGAATCTTAGGTAGTGCCGATCGCTCTGGCTCAAACCCCCATTCCGCCAGACCTTTCCGAAAATCTCCGCAATATCCGTACCTGGAAAAAAAGTTTGCGCGTTCATAGTCTATAATGAAAGTGGATAATTACAGACTATGAATCATTTTTGGGCAAATATCCGTGATTTCACCCACGGTAAGCCGTGATCATGGCGTAGCAAATCCGAGATCTAAATCTTCAGCAACCGTGATAGTAAACCCAAAAGGGAGTGATCACGGTCACAAGAACCCGCCCCTCCATCACAAGTAGATACTGTATTGACCCGTCAAGGGGCGGTGGTTGCCCCACCATAACCCACAGGGAATATGCGCGACAACAGAACCCGACGCCAATTTATCACCCAAATGGCAGGGGTGGGGGCTGGTATCTTAGGGGCTCTGGGTTGCCACCAAGCATCCAAGTCCCTCCCCGCTACCACCATACCAGAGCGAGTTTTAGGCAAAACTGGAATGCGCCTTCCCATTTTGGGACTCGGTGGCGCTGGCAAAACCCCCCTATCCTGGCCCAACGCCGAGGACAAAGCAGCGCAACTGGTAGAAAAAGCTCTATCCTTGGGTATTCGCCACTTTGACACTGCGGCTAGCTACGGACCGAGTGAGGAATATCTCGGTAAATTCCTACCCCCCCACCGGCGCAACATCTTTTTGGCCACCAAAACCGCCGCCAGAGACAGAGACGGAGCTTGGCGGGACCTGGAAACCTCCCTGCAGCGGTTGGGGACGGACTACCTGGACCTGTGGCAGCTCCACCATGTTTCTTATAAGTCACAATTAGAGCAAATCTTCAGTCCTAACGGTGCCATCCAAGCCATAGAAGAAGCTAAAGCACAAAAACTCATCCGGTTGGCAGGTATCACCGGACACCACGAACCCGCAATTATCGCCGAGGGGATGCGCCGCTACGCCTTTGATACCGTGTTAATTCCTATCAATGCGGCGGACAAACACCACCCCCGACCATTCCTCAGCGTTTTACCCCTTGCCCAGGAGCAAAATATTGGTGTTATCGCCATGAAAGTCCCCGCCTACGGGCGACTATTTAAACCGGGCGTCTTGGCGGGGATGCCCGAAGCGTTGGGTTATACCATGTCCCAGCCAGGAGTACATTGCTGTATTATTGCGGCGGAGGATGTGGCACAGCTAGAGGCCAATGTGAGGGCTGCGGTAGATTTTCAGCCCCTGAACCCGATGCAGCTAAAGAATATCGAAGCTCGTACCGCAGCAGTTTGGCAGGATAATACTTTTTTCCGCGCTTGGACTTAGGGGTTTGGATATTTGAGTTTATGGCACATCATGGGGTGCGGCGGCTCCCCCTATGCCCCATATCCCCTCCCCCGAAATTAAGGATTTATACTTAGATGCGATCGCAAAAAAATCTTGCTGCTTCTTTCCTAGTTCTTTACTTTTTGGCACTAAATTGAGGAGCAAGTAGAGTTTAATCCTCAAAATTATGAACGACAAAAAAGAAAATATCTTCCTCACCAAAACCAAGATGTATGTGGGAGTAGGCGCTTATCTTCTGCTGACTTCTGCACTGCCTGCGGCGGCATTGACACAACCCCTTAACTCGGTTTCTCATCATAACTCCAGTCAAGCACAAGCATCTTTAACCGGTGCGGCGGATATCTGGCAAGCTTCTAGTGGCGAAAGTGGCGAAAGCGGTGAAAGTGGCGAAAGCGGCGAAAGCGGTGAAAGTGGTGAAGGTGGTGAAAGTGGTGAAAGTGGCGAAAGCTAGATAGAACACAAGAGGTTAAACCTAAGAGCAATGATTCTGTGTATTGCTGACCTGCTGACTGCGGAAGAATTATCTGTGATTCTGGACAAACTCAAAGAAGCTGAGTTTGGAGACGGGAAAACAACTGCGGGAGAGTACGTCCGAGATGTAAAAAACAATCAGCAGCTCAAAGCCGCTCCGGTTGCCTCAGAACTTAAAAGTATTGTTCTCAAAGCTCTGAAGCGCAACGAACTATTTCAAATGGCGGCTCGACCAAAAATGATTTGCCCGATTCTTTTCAGTCGCTATGAAGTAGGAATGTATTACGGTTCTCACTTTGATAACGCACTGATGGGCAAAGAAACTCTCTATCGAACCGATATTTCTTTGACGCTTTTCCTCAGCGCTCCTGAAACTTATGAAGGAGGAGAACTGGTCATCGAGACTCATCATGGTGAACAGGCTTTTAAGTTAAGTGCTGGCGCCGCGATCGTTTATCCATCTTCAACGCTGCACCGCGTTGAAACTGTCACCCAAGGAACTAGATATGGCGCCGTAACTTGGGTACAAAGTTTAATTCGTGACCCCTTTGAGCGCGAAATCTTGTTTGATTTAGACACCGCTCGTAAAGCAATTTTCCAAAAATATGGCAAAACTGGGGAATTTGATTTGATTGCTAAAACCCAGGCCAACTTACTGCGTAAATGGGCGTCCACCTAAAATCACAACCGTAAATTTACAGCGAACCGGAGGAAACATCTATGAGTCGTTATGAAGCTAATGATTTCTACACCGAAGAAAATGGAGAAAGCGGGGAAAGTGGAGAAAGTGGCTACATTACTCCGGCTTCTGACTCCAGCTTGACCGCTGCGGGGAGCAACTTATCTGCTTATTCCGGTGGCGAAAGTGGCGAAAGTGGCGAAAGTGGCGAAAGTGGCGAAAGTGGCGAAAGTGGCGAAAGTGGATACATTACTCCGGCTTCTGACTCCAGCTTGACCACTGCGGGGAGCAGCTCCTCAGCCTACCAGGGGGGAGAAAGTGGCGAAAGTGGCGAAAGTGGAGATTGGTACTCATATGATGGGAATGGCAACGATGACTGGGACCATCTGACTGGGAGCAGTTGGGACGATGTTATCCAAAATTCTCAGGAACGGAATGATTTATTAACGGCTTTTGATGATGATTTTTATCGCCAAAGCAACCCCGATGTAGATTTAGCGGTTAGTCAAGGACAAGTGGCTTCTTGCTTAGAACACTTTCTCTTGTATGGCTCCCAAGAGGGACGCGCTCCTAATTCATTGTTTGATGAACCTTACTATTTAAGCACCAATCCCGATGTAGCGGCTGCAGTTAGTCAAGGTGCTTTTAACTCAGGGTTTGAGCATTTTGTGAGTTGCGGTGCCCAAGAAGGACGCGACCCTTGTGAGGGTTTTGATTCAGAATACTATCTAACCCAAAACCCTGATGTGGCCGCTGCCGTTAACAGTGGTGCAATTAGCTCTGGTTTTGCACATTATATGGCACACGGTCAGTTTGAAGGTCGCAGCGCCCATCAGTAAGTGACACAGTAGGGGCGAAGCATCGGCGCCCAAGTCTCCCGGTGAAGCCCAAAAGCCTGTGCGCGGATGCTTCGCCCTTCCACGGGTTTTGCCCAAAGGAGGGCTAAAGCCCAACTACGAACGCCGTTAGGCGTCGCGTCAGCCACCAAGATTGGGCTAAAGCCCAACTACAAACCTGGAATTAAGGCAGGTCAGTGCTACCCATTAAGTACAGGTCACACTCACGAGCGGCGGCTCGTCCTTCATTAATCGCCCAAACTACCAGGCTTTGACCCCGCCGACAGTCACCCGCCGCGAAAACGCCGGGGATGCTGGTGGAGAATTTGCCGTGTTCGGCTTTGACGTTGCTGCGAGCATCTCGCTCCACTCCCAAGGAGTCTAGTAGGGGTTGCTCTGGACCGAGGAAACCCATTGCCAGGAGAACGAGCTGGGCGGGGATGACTTTCTCTGTCCCGGGAATGTGCTTGGGAATGAATTGGCCTTTGTCGTTTTTCTCCCACTGCACTTCTACGGTGTGAACGGCTTTCACGTGACCGTTTTCGTCCCCTTCAAATTTGGTGGCGGTGGTGAGATAAACCCGGGGGTCGCAGCCAAACTGGGCGGCGGCTTCTTCTTGGCCGTAGTCCATTTTATAGACTTTCGGCCATTCGGGCCAGGGGTTGTTGGCGGCCCGATCGTTCGGGGGTTTGGGCATGATTTCTACTTGGACGATGCTGTTGCACCCGTGGCGCACGGATGTGCCTACGCAGTCGGTTCCGGTGTCGCCGCCACCGATGATTACGATGTCTTTGCCTGCGGCGGAGATGAAATTACCGTTGGTGGTTTTGTCGAGAACGGCTTTGGTGTTGGCGGTGAGGAAGTCCATCGCGAAATGGATACCTGTGTAATTGCGTCCTTCGATGGGGAGGTCGCGGGGTTTGGTGGCGCCAGTGGCGAGAACTACGGCGTCGAATTCTTGCAGGAGTTGGGCGGCGGGGAGGTCTTTACCGACTTCGGTGTTGCAGATGAATTTGACGCCTTCGGTTTCGAGGATTTGCAGACGGCGGAGAACGACTTTTTCTTTGTCGAGTTTCATGTTGGGGATGCCATACATGAGGAGTCCACCGGGTCGATCGGCTCGTTCAAATACTGTCACCCAGTGACCGGCTTTGTTGAGTTGGGCGGCGGCGGCGAGTCCCGCTGGTCCTGAGCCGATGATGGCGATTTTTTTACCAGTGCGCTTGGTGGGTGGTTCCGGGTTGATCCAGCCTTCTTCCCAGCCTTTTTCGATGATGGAATATTCGATGTTTTTAATTGTGACTGGGGGGTTGTTGATACCCAGGACGCAGGAGCCTTCGCAGGGAGCGGGACAGACGCGGCCCGTGAATTCGGGGAAGTTGTTGGTTTTGTGCAGGCGATCGAGCGCTTCCCGCCAGAGACCGCGATAAACCAAGTCGTTCCATTCGGGAATCAAATTATTAATCGGGCAGCCAGAAGCCATCCCGCTAATGAGGGTGCCCGTGTGGCAGAAGGGGATACCGCAATCCATGCAGCGGGCCCCTTGAGTGCGGAGTTTTTCCTCCGGCATATGTAGGTGAAACTCATCCCAATTGCTGATGCGTTCTTGGGGGGTTACTTCAGAGGGTAACTCCCGCACAAATTCTAGAAATCCAGTTGGTTTGCCCATCGTTTTTGTCCTTGGTAATTGGTCGTTTGTCATTTGTCACTTGTCCCTTGTCCCTGGTCCCTGGTAACAAGACAAAGGACAAAGGAGAAAGAACATTTTTTGGCCGCCTATTTGCTGAGCTGTTGTTTTACTGCTATTTCAATAGATTTAGCTGATTGAGGAGGATAAGAAACAAAGGTTTTGCCGCTTCTTTTTTCCTGCTCTTTCAGGTCATCGTAAATTGCCCGCAAATCAAGACATCAATTATGGATGTTGCCTCAACTCTTATACCACAGCCATTTCCGGTTGTGAATCGGGAGTCACTGGCTGAAACCGCAATACCATTATTTGCTCTGGACTTAAACCGAGAGATTCGTAAGTACGTCCGGTACGTTCGCGCAGCGTCTCCGTAGGAGAATCGCTAAACTCGACTTCAAAGGCAGCCCCCTTCGCCAATATCTCAACCACTGTACCCACTTGACCCCGCCAGAGGTTATATTCCGGGAGGTCAACCGTTAAAGCTACCACGTCAAGCAAGTTAACTGGATTTTTCGGCATTTTTTTTCACGCCATCTCTTAAAGGGGATAGCAAGTTGTTAATTTAGCCCAGAAACCGGGTTTCTTGCAGAGAATCTCCGTCTAAGTACAAGAATCATCGTTTTACAAACCCGATTTCTCCCCTGGGTCTTTTGTTATCACTTCTGTAGGGTGGGCAGTGTCCTGCTACTGATTATGAAAATAATTCTCGGTCAGGCACTGCCCACCCTACTACTACTTGACCCAAATATTGATACCGGGATGCTTCGCCCTTGGCAGATATGTTAGCGGCTTGACCCAAATATTGATGCCGGGTAAGGGCGAAGCATCCGCGTACAAAGTTCTTGGTTAGGATATATAGTTCAAGAGCGCGGATGCTTCGCCCCTACAGCAGAAACCGGATTGTTACTCCGGAAACCGGGTCTCTCAAAGAAACCCGGTTTCAAGAATTAGCTACCGCCGACGCGAGCCAAGTCTTTGGCGTTGGCTTCAAACGCCGCCGCCAGAGCTTCATCGCCGCTCAAACCAGATGCTAAAGCATCTTTCAAGCATTGCAACACCCGTTTATAATCCCGAGGCATTACTTTCACAAACTTGGGTGCCATTTGCTCCCAGTTCGCGAGGACGGCTCCGGCTTTTTTGCTGTTGGTGTATTCGGCGTGTTTTTGCACCATCTCCCGGAC
The DNA here is from genome assembly GCA_015296065.1 of Oscillatoriaceae cyanobacterium M33_DOE_052. Lineage (GTDB taxonomy): Bacteria > Cyanobacteriota > Cyanobacteriia > Cyanobacteriales > Laspinemataceae > Koinonema. The sequence goes on from DVDU01000117.1 coordinate 6,583, forward strand.
GGTGGCCAAGTCTTCTTCATCGAGAGTTTCGATATCTGCCATCGCTGTGTTGCAACGGGTGGCGAAATCACCGGCTTCATCCAGGATATATGCCACACCGCCGCTCATTCCGGCGGCAAAGTTGCGACCGGTGGAACCGATGACTACCACTTTGCCCCCAGTCATGTATTCGCAGGCGTGGTCTCCCACGGCTTCTACTACGGCTTGGACGCCGGAGTTGCGGACGCCGAACCGTTCCCCGGCGACGCCGGAGATATAAGCCTCACCGCTGGTGGCGCCATAGAAGGCGACGTTACCGATGATGATGTTTTCTTCTGGGACAAAGGTGGAACCGATCGGGGGATAAACGATGATTTTGCCGCCGCTTAGTCCTTTACCGAGGTAGTCGTTGGCGTCGCCTTCGAGTTCGAGGGTGACTCCTTTGGGGACAAAGGCGCCAAAACTTTGTCCGGCACTGCCTTGGAAATGCAGATGGATGGTGTCTTCGGGCAAACCGTACCAGTGACGTTTGCTGATTTCATTGCCCAAGATGGTCCCTACGACGCGGTTGGTGTTTTTGATGGGTAATGTGGCTTTGACCTTGGTGCCGTTTTCAATGGCGGGTTGGCAGAGGTCGAGCAGGGTGGTGATGTCGAGGGATTTTTCTAGTCCGTGGTCTTGGGGAATTTGGCAGTAGCGGCCCACATCTTCTCCGACTTCGGGTTGGTAGAGGATGGGGGATAGGTCGATGCCTTTGGCTTTCCAGTGGTCCACGGCTTGTTTGGGTTCGAGGGCGTCGGTACGTCCCACCATCTCGGTGAAGGTGCGGAAACCGAGTTGGGCCATGAGTTCGCGGACTTCTTGGGCGACAAACCGCATAAAGTTGACGGTGTGTTCGGGGTCGCCGGTGAAGTTTTTCCGCAGTTCGGGGTTTTGGGTGGCGACGCCGACGGGGCAGGTGTTTTTATGGCAGACGCGCATCATAATGCAGCCGAGGGTGACGAGGGGTGCGGTGGAAAATCCGAATTCTTCGGCTCCCAAGAGGGCTGCTATTACTACGTCGCGTCCGGTTTTTAGTTGGCCGTCAGTTTCTACGGCGATGCGACTGCGCAGGTTGTTGAGGACTAGGGTTTGGTGGGTTTCGGCGAGTCCGAGTTCCCAGGGTAAACCGGCGTGTTTGATGGAGGTTTGGGGGGATGCGCCGGTCCCGCCGTCGTAGCCGGAAATTAATACGACATCGGCGTGGGCTTTGGCGACTCCGGCGGCGATCGTCCCGACTCCTACCTCGGATACGAGTTTGACGCTGACGCGAGCGGCTCGGTTGGCGTTTTTCAGGTCGTGGATGAGTTCCGCCAAGTCCTCAATAGAATAGATATCGTGGTGGGGCGGTGGGGAAATCAAACCGACGCCGGGAGTGGAGTGGCGCACTTTGGCGATCCAGGGATAGACTTTGCCGCCGGGGAGTTGGCCGCCTTCTCCGGGTTTGGCGCCTTGGGCCATTTTAATTTGTAGCTCTTTCGCCTGGGAGAGGTATAAGCTGGTGACGCCAAACCGCCCTGATGCTACTTGTTTGATGGCGCTGTTTTTGGAGTCGCCTTGTTCGTTGGTCCAGGTGTAGCGATCGGGGTCTTCGCCGCCTTCGCCGGTGTTGGATTTGCCGCCGAGGCGGTTCATGGCGATCGCGAGGGACTCATGGGCTTCTTTGGATATGGAACCGTAGCTCATGGCGCCGGTTTTGAAGCGTTTCACAATGGCTTCTACGGGCTCTACTTCCTCAATGGGTACGGGGGTACGCTGTTTAAATTCCAGCAAATCCCGCAGGCGGTAGAATTTTTTGCCTTGCTGGTTGACTAGAGCTGCATATTGTTTGTACAGCTCATAGTTGCCTTGGCGCACGGCTTGCTGTAAGGCGTGGATGGTTTGGGGGCTAAATAGGTGGTCTTCGCCGTCTTTGCGCCATTGGTATTCGCCGCCGACATCGAGGGTTTCGCCGTTGGTGGGGCGATCGGGGAAGGCGTGACTATGACGCCATATGCCTTCTTGGGCAATGGTTTCGATATCGGCGCCTTGGATGCGGGAGGCTGTCCAGGTGAAGTATTTATCGATGACGGATTTATTCAGTCCCACGGCTTCAAAGATTTGGGCGCCGCGATAGCTTTGAATGGTGGAGATGCCGATTTTGGAGGCTACTTTCACCACGCCTTTGGTGATGGTTTTGATGTAGTTTTTCCAGGCGGTTTTGTAGTCGATGTTGACGATTTCGCCGCTGTGAATCATATCGGCGATCGTCTCAAAGGCCAGGTAGGGATTAATGGCGCCACAGCCGTAGCCGATGAGGGTGGCGAAGTGATGCACTTCGCGAGGTTCGCCAGATTCTAGGACGATACCAACGCGGGTGCGGCTACCTTGGCGAATTAGGTGGTGATGTAGTCCGGCGACGGCGAGGAGGGCGGGGATGGGAGCTTTGGTCTTGCTAATGCCGCGATCGCTCAAAATAATGATGCTCACACCATTGTTAATCGCTGCATCGGCTTGGGCGCAAATATTGGCGATCGCCGCTTCTAGACCCGCCGCCCCGGTTTGGGGGTCAAACAAGATGGGCAATGTCGTTGAGCGGAAATCCCCTTCACTCACATTCTTGAGCTTGGCCAATTCATCATTGGTCAAAATTGGGCTGGATAGCTCAATTAACCGGCAGCTTTTTGGCACAGGATTGAGTAAGTTACCTTCGCTACCGATCGTGGTCACTGCCGAAGTCACGATTTCCTCACGAATCGAGTCAATGGGAGGATTAGTGACCTGGGCAAATAGTTGCTTAAAGTAGTCGTAAAGCAGCTTCGGACGGTCAGAAAGCACTGCCAGAGGCGTATCTACACCCATTGCCCCTACAGCTTCTACCCCATTAGATGCCATCGGTGTCAGCAGCAGGCGCAATTCTTCAAAGGTGTAGCCAAAAGCCATTTGCCGCTGCAGCAAACTGAGGTCATCTGCGGGGGGTAAAGTGCCGTTGGGAAACTTGGTTAAATCGACTAAGTTATCATCCAGCCACTGTTGATAAGGATGGGCGGTGGTGATTTTGGCTTTTATTTCTTCATCGGCAATGATGCGGCCTTCTTCCATATTCACCAGGAACATCCGTCCCGGTTGGAGGCGACCTTTTTGCAGTACCCGTTCTGGTTCTACGGGTAACACTCCCGCCTCGGAAGCCATGATGACTAAATCATCTTTGGTGACATAGTAGCGACTGGGGCGCAGTCCGTTGCGGTCTAAAACGGCGCCGATCGTGGTGCCATCGGTGAAGGCAATACTCGCAGGGCCGTCCCACGGTTCCATCAAGCAGGAATGGTATTTGTAGAAAGCCTTTTTCTCTTCACTCATGGACTCATGGTTGGCCCACGGTTCGGGAATCATCATCATCACCGCATGGGGAAGAGAACGACCCGACAGTACCAGCAGTTCCAGGGAGTTGTCAAATATCAGGGAGTCGCTCCCATCCATGTTGATGATGGGCTGGATTTTCTTGATATCCTCGCCGAATAGCTCCGACTCAAACAGGGAGGAGCGAGCATACATCCAGTTGATATTGCCCCGCAGGGTGTTAATTTCGCCGTTGTGAGCGATGTAGCGATAGGGGTGGGCCCGCTCCCAACTGGGGAAGGTGTTGGTACTGAACCGGGAGTGAACCAGTCCGATCGCGCTTTCCATATCCGGGTCGTGCAAGTCGGGGTAATATTGTCCCACCTGCACCGGCATCAGCATCCCTTTATATACGAGAGTGCGAGATGAGAAGCTGCAGGGATACCAGTAGGGGTCAACCCCAGCAGCGCGGATTTCCGTGCTGGCTCGCTTGCGAATCACATAGAGTTTCCTCTCAAAAGCCGCCGTATCGGTGATGTCATCAGACTTTTGGATGAATACCTGACGGACAACTGGCTCGCTAGATTTTGCCGTGTTCCCCAGTTCGCTGTTATCTGTGGGTACGTCCCGCCAACCGAGGAGTTTTTGGCCTTCTTCTGCCACGATTTTGGCAAATACCTGGTCTCCTCGCTCTCTCTGGGCCGCATCTGGGGAGCAGTAAACGCTACCTACACCATACTGACCGGGTTCTGGGAGGTGAATATTTTGGGCAGCGGCCACTTTTTTGAGGAATTTATGGGGCACCTGCATCAAAATCCCCGCACCATCTCCAGTGTTTGGTTCGCAGCCGCAGGCTCCCCGGTGGTCGAGGTTGAAGAGGATGGTGAGAGCCTGTTCGATGATATCGTGAGACTTTTTGCCTTTCATGTGGACGACGAACCCCACACCGCAAGCGTCGTGTTCAAATGCTGGGTCGTAGAGGCCCTGGTTCACTGGTTGCTGATTGTTGTTCATTGTGGTTGTTTCGGTTTAATAGGAAGAAGATGGGGAAAGAGGGGAGGGTTTGGGAGGAAGACGGGGCATGGTCTTGGGCCTAGTTTTTGGTAGCAAATACCTATTTTTGAGATTTTTTGTCCCCTCGTTTCTGCTGCGATTTGCGGCAATTTTGCTGCTGTCAGCCTATGTTTGTTTTTGTTCTGCTAACATGGATATTTTGATTGATATTGTGTCTTGAAATCTGGGTTTAACGCCTATGGTTGCTGCTTAATCGGGAATGGTTTAGCTGTTGGGCTCCCCACCTACCAGATCAGAATTGTCTCTACTCTAGTTCGCTTTCATATTCTAACCAAATCTGCTGGCCTGTGTGCTTTCTTAAGGAAAATTTTATGGGCAGGGCTGAAAGCAACAGGGATGTAGCAGCCATAAGGTTTTTGGGCGGAAAACCCAGATGTTAAGCGGTGTCACGGCAAGTCTTTGCTACCTATCCCGCTGATGATTTATCCGCATCTAGGGGGGTTTCCCAAATCTGTTTGCCTGGAGACGATCGTCCTTGCTTCCTGCTCTAGGATGGGCTTAAATTTAGGGCTTTTTTCACAATTCCCCTGCTTACCCTGGTCGGGCTTTAGGCCACTTTTAAGCTCGCATCTTAGCGGGCTAGGGCAATATCTCATGGGTTTCGCCCTCCGGCTTGCGGCTCTGGGGCGGTGGTGTGTTAATATAATGACCTAACCTCTCACCAGATTACTGTAATCCCCAACCCTCCCGCTTGCGAAGTCTTCATACTCTAGCAGGCTCAACCCAGAATGTCAACAGCACTCAATCGCCTATTTGTTAAAATTATTTTCGCTTCTTGTACTTTTATTGAGTCAGGGGTAAGCTGCCAAGGCAAAATGTTTCGGTAGAGCCCATCGCCTCTTCTGGTCGCGATCGCACCCGATCGGGCAACCGCCCCAACGGGAGATGGGGGATGGGGACACACCCGAAACACCGGATACGGGGGCAAGAACGTTGCTTTACTGGATTGTTACCCCTAAATTCCGGTCATCCACCCGGTTTCTTTGCCAAGGTTCTCTGACAAATTCCTCTTGGTTTGCTTCTCCGTTCAGAATTATCTATATCCCCTGACAAACTCCCTCCCATTGGTCCCGCTCCTCTGGTTTAAAGCTGACCCAGGCAGATAATTGAGTAAAATTACTTAGATTTTGCCGCATTAAGTGGCTGCCCGCACAACCTATTTCGCGAAAAATCCCGAAATTAGCCCAAATTCAACATTTAAAATTGCCTTGACTTTCCCCCGCATAATTGCTTTGAGGAATTCTATTTGGGGTTGACCAGCTTTTAGCCTTAGCTAGGGATTGGCCAATAAATCCACTAAATTTATCCCATTCACCATCAGGATTTTAGCTATTATCCATTTACTGATCCGATTTGAATTTAGTGATCAAACTTTAACCAACAGTTCCTAGCCACTGGGTTTCGGGCGGAAGTACAGAACCAGATTTGATTGGGGGTTTAATTATATGGATTTACTTATGCGAGAGTCTGTGGTGGCTCAAGATATTCTGTAAAAGGGAGTAGAGCAGGGCGAAAAACCGGGGGAAGTGGAGGTAATTTGGCGCTGGTTTCCTGGTTCGGTTTAATTTAAGAATTTCACATTTTCAGGCAATTTCCGGTTTATCCTTAGTGATTTAGGGTGGCAATGTTGGTGGTGGGTTCCCCGGATTTCCAGGGCTTTTTGATCCGATCGCCTGTTCCAGGTTGGCGTCAGATTTCTTGGTCATCTGGTGGGGACCTGCAAAAATTGCTGGGGCGGATGAGCTATCTGGTCCGCTCTTTATGGGTGGATGTCCTCAAGCGGACACGATCGGTGAACACGATCGCCGCAAGCGGCGGTGTCCTTTTAGTTACCGAAGCAGGTTGGCGTTAACCATATGCGGTGAAACGGGGATGACCAGATTCAGGGTTATTGCCTCAAGTTTTGTGGTGTGGAACGTTCCCTCTCTCCCTTGGCGTTAATGTATGTATGTAGTGACTCTGTGCGGTGGGCATATAGTTGCGAAGCTGCAATTTAGTCGCTAGTAGTTGAAAGTGGGGAATGGATGGGTAAAGGGTAAGATTTTTCCAGGATATCGCCTTGAAGTTTGTGCAGATACCTGTAGATGGTTGTAAGTCTTGGGAGATGAAGGAAAGATGGTTATGATTATTGTGTTTGATTTCGATGGGACTTTGGCGGATACCCTGGATGCCATTGTCCGCATTACCAATCGCTTGTCGGGAGAATTTGGCTATCAGAAAGCCAATCAAGATGATGTGGAAAAGCTGCGCAATTTAACTTCATGGCAAATCATCAAAACTACTGGGATTCCCTTGATTAAGATTCCTTTTTTAATTCAAATGGTCAAAGCCGAGTTAAATAATGAAATTAAACATTTACACCCAGTAGAAGGAATGGCTGACATTTTAGCATATTTAAATGCTCAAGGACATAGGCTGGGCATTATCACTTCCAACTCCCTAGAAAATGTGACTTTGTTTTTAAATAATAATGGTTGGGATAAGTTTTTTGAATTTATTCATTCTGGCACCACTATTTTCGGAAAAAATCAAATTATGCACCGGTTGATTAAACAAGAAAATATTCCGAAAGAACAATTAATTTATATTGGAGATGAAACCCGAGATATCGAAGCGGCACAAAAACTGAATGTCAAAGCGATCGCCGTGAGTTGGGGATTCAATTCCAAAGAAGTGCTAGCAGCGCAAAAGCCCGATTTTTTAGTTGACCACCCCAGAGAAATCATCGGCGTAGTAGAGGAATTACAGCAAATGGAGCCGTCCGATGATTTGTCCTAAATATTCAGAAATATCAGCAAAAATTACCCCAAAAACCCCAGACGGGCGTCTGGGGCTGAGGGTAAAATTAGGATTAGGCTTCGTCTAAGGCAGCAATACCAGGGAGTTCTTTGCCTTCGAGGAGTTCTAAGCTGGCGCCACCGCCGGTGGAGATGTGGCTCATTTGTTCTGCTAAGCCGACTTTTTCCACAGCGGCTACAGAGTCGCCACCACCGATGATGGTAGTGACACCTTTGGGAGTGAGTTCGGCGAGGGTACGAGCGATCGCCTCCGTCCCAGCGGCAAACTTATCAAACTCAAACACACCCATCGGACCATTCCAAATCACACTCTTGCACTCAGCCAGAGCCGCTTGGAAAGTCACCACCGAATCAGGACCGATATCCAAACCCATCCAACCGTCGGGGATATTCTCCACCGACACAGTTTTCGCATTGGCATCAGCGGCAAACTTATCAGCAATTACCACATCTGTAGGCAACAGCAGCGCCACATTGCGTTCTTTAGCCTTAGCTTCCAAAGCCCGAGCCAAGTCCAGCTTGTCCTCTTCCACCAAAGAGCTACCGACGCTGAAACCCCGAGCCTTGAGGAAAGTAAAAATCATCCCGCCGCCGAGGAACAGCTTATCGCACTTCTCCAGAAGAGTTTCAATCACGCCAATTTTGCTAGAAACCTTAGAACCGCCAATAATAGCAGCCAAAGGACGCTGGGGATTTTCAATGGCCGCTTGCAGATACTGCAGCTCCTTCTCAATCAAATAACCCGCCACCGAAGGACGCAGGTACTTAGTCACCCCCTCCGTAGAAGCATGCGCCCGGTGGGCAGTGCCAAAGGCATCATTAACATATAAATCCGCCACCGCCGCCAACTGCTTGGCGAACTCCGGTTCGTTTTCCTCTTCCTGAGCATAGAAGCGGACATTTTCCAGCAGGGCAACTTGGCCATTCTGCATTGCACCCACTTTCGCCGCCACCTCTGGACCGATACAGTCGTCACACTTGACAACCTCCTGACCCAGCAACTCCGAAAGCCGCTTGCCCACAGGCGTCAGGCGCATTTTTTCATTCACCTTGCCCTTGGGACGACCAAAGTGGCTGGTGAGGATGACTTTAGCACCCTTGCCAGTTAAATCCTGAATCGTAGGCAAAGCGGCGCGGATGCGGGTATCATCGGTGATGTTGCCTGCATCGTCGAGAGGCACGTTAAAGTCCACTCGCACCAGTACCCGTTTGCCAGCTACATCTGATGCCGACAAATTTGCTACTGTTTTCTTGGGCACGAAAATACCTCCTGATTGCACTTGTTTGGTGTACTTCTGGAAGTGGACAGCGCCGCACCTTCAGGGAGGCCGTTGCCTAGGGAGGGCGTTGCCTTAGCTGTTATGCGTCGCTGGCGTCCCACTTCCATCGTCTAAGACGAGTAGAAACCGAGAATATGGCTTTGGCCAGTAGAAACCGGGTTTCTTGCGGAGAGTCTCCGTCTGGGTACGAGGTCCCTGGTTTTAAAAACCGGGTTGATCCCCCCGTCTCCAAAGCTCCCCCTCTCCGAGTCTCTCCGTCCCCCCATCTGCCCGGTTTCTTTTCGGCTGTTCGCCGTAAACATTTTATCTGAGTGTGTCCCACAGAGGGGTGCTATGTTCAAGACTGTTTTATTTCCGATCGATAGAAGTCGCGAAGCCCAAGAAGCTGCCCAAGCCGTGGTCAACGTAGTTAAAACCTACAACAGCCGCTTGGTGCTGCTCTCCGTTGTGGAAAAACCCACTGAAGGGCAAGAAACTCGCCCGCCAGAGGCGATGATGTCACCAGAAGCCGTAGCCCAACTGCTCGTTAGTGCCCAAAATATGTTTAGCGAGCAGGGTATTGAGTCAGAAACGATCGAGCGTGAAGGGCAACCGCCTTTCGTCATCTGCGATGTCGCCGACGAACTCAATGCCGATTTAATCGTGATGGGGTGTCGAGGCATCGGTTTAACAGAAGAAGGAGGGACAGACAGCGTGACCTACCGGGTGATTAACCTCTCCCCCTGTCCGGTGTTAATTGTCCCCTAGGGACATAGCACCGCCGTGTTCTCCAAGGCTGGTCATTTGTCACAAGGCAATTTGTCCTTGGTCATTTGACAAATGACCAAGGACAAATGACCAATAACTAATGACCAATGACCAATGACAAATGAGATTCAATGGTATCCCGGCCACATTGCCAAAGCAGAGCATTCACTCAAAGACCAGCTCAAGCTCGTAGATGCGGTGATTGAGGTGCGGGATGCCCGCATTCCTTTGGCTACCCATCACCCCCGGGTGCCCCTGTGGGTGGGCAACAAGCAGCGGGTGCTAGTGATTAACCGCCTAGACGAGATTGCCCCAGAAGCTCGACGCGCTTGGGAAACCTGGTTTTTGCAGCAGTCAGAAACCCCCTACTTCACCAACGCCCAGGATGGCACTGGCGTCCGACAGGTGGCAGCGGCGGCCAAAGCAGCAGCAGTAGCAGTCAATCAACGAAGGCGCGATCGAGGTATGCTCCCCCGACCCGCTCGCGCCGCCGTCATCGGCTTTCCCAACGTCGGCAAATCCGCCCTCATCAACCGCCTCGTCGGTCGCCGCGTCGTCGAAAGCGCCCGCCGTCCCGGCGTCACCCGGCAACTGCGCTGGGTGCGCATCTCCCAAGAACTAGAACTCCTCGACGCTCCCGGAGTCATCCCCGCCCAACTAGACGATCGTCTGGCCGCCCTCAAGCTCGCCATCTGCGACGACATCGGCTCTGCCGCCTACCACAATCACATCGTGGCCGCCGCATTAGTGGATTTGCTCGTGAATATGGATCACGCCTCCTCCTTAGTATCCCGCTATCAACTAGACCCCGAGTCGATGACTGGTGAGCAATACCTATATGCCCTAGCACAACAGCGCCACCAAGGAGATGAGGAGCGCACCGCCAGAGAGTTGTTAAACGACTTTCGCACTGGCAACTTAGGTCAGATTTGTTTGGAAATGCCGCCCATCTAATCACCTCAGCCCAAGCCTAACAAGGTATCTGGGATATTTTGCTCAATCCGATTGCTCACCTGGGTGGTAGTGGCATTAACCACGAAACCCAAGTAATCCCCCCGACCGATGATGTCCTGGTCTGGGTCGATTTGAATCAGGGTTCCTGTCACCACGCCATTGTTATCTGGGTCGAGGATTTCCTCGGTGAGCCCGATGATGTCTTGGAAGTTTTCGCCAGTAAACAACCCTACCGAAGCCAGCAGCTCGGGCAATGCCACAGAAAAACTTTGGAAAACCAGGTCATTTTCTTGCAGTCCTCCGGTCAGGCCGATGCGATCGTCCGTAGCATCAAAATCCAAAATAACATCACTTAATGTATTATTGGACACGCCCGTGTCCGTTCTCAGCAAAAACAAATCATCACCCGTACCCCCCACCAGCAAATCTTGCCCAAAATCACCAATCAGAGTATCATTCCCCTTCTCCCCCACCAATAAGTCACTATCTTGACCACCACGCACCAAATCATTACCAATTCCTCCCAGCACCAGGTCTAAACCCCTATTGCCATTCAGGATGTCATCCCCACCCTCCCCAAACACTCGGTCTTGATCCTGACCTCCCCGCAGCGTATCCTCACCGCTATCGCCAAAAAGAACATCTTGGCCTTGATTGCCATTGATCGCTTCATCAGAAGTGGACCCAGTTACCGTATCATCTCCCGCCAGAGCCCGCAAACCCCCAGAAAAGCCTGATAAGTCACCCACACTAAGGTTTTCATTATCTGGGTCTGTTGGGTCATCGCTCAAGTCCAGAAAGGTTAGGTCTCCCGAAGGCAGGACTACTGTGGGTGGCGTAGTCGGGGGAGTAGTGGTGCCGTCGGTGCCGTCGGTGCCATCAGTTGTCCCTGTGCAGGTGCAGGTATTGTTGGGAACGAAGCTAGAAGGCATAGTTATCCTCTGTGACAGTAAAACATGATGATTTCAATTTTAGCTATCTCTGGCTCGGTACGCTTCCCCTGGTGCGTGCTGTGCTATAATGACGCCGCCAGCCGCCAAATTCGCCCCAATCCTTTCCCGGATTGAAACAGAATGAAATCAAATCTGAGCAACTTCCATCAAATTAGATAAAATCCCCCAAATACAATTTAGACGACGATAAATATCAAAAAACTAGCCTTTACAAACACCCAATCGAACATCAAAACACTTAAATTAAATATGAATTTGCCTGTACTTTCTTCTACATTTTTCCTGACTTTGTTAATGGGGGTAGGATTAGTTTTCTTTATTCGGGCATCAGTCAAAGACCGCACCGAACAGCTAGAATTATTCCCAGAAACCGATATTACTTCTACTTTGGAGCAATTGCAGCAGCATTTTCACCAAAGAGCCTATCGGTTGGCTGCCGTGCAGACCGAAGCCCAACAACTGACTTTTGAAGGGTTTGTCCGTCCAAGCTGGTTTCTTGCCATCTTCTTGAGCTTGTTAGCTGCAGCTGGGACTTTGTGCTTGGCTCTAGTGCTATCCCTGATGTTCCCCGTCTGGGGGAAATTGGGTTTTGCCTTGCTTCTACTCTCCCCCTTGGCGGGGTGGTTTTACTGGCAAAAAGCAGGCCGTTTAGAGCAGGTGAGGCTGCAAGTGGAACCCCTCGAACCTGCTGCAGCTACATCCTCCCAGATGCGGGTCAAGCTTACCGGTCATCGCGATGAACTGGCACTGGTGCGGCTGCTATTCCAGCAACAACCTGCTGACTGAGGCTCCTGTGGCGTTGAAACTGCCAATCATTACGGAATTTTATGGATTAAATTAGCCTTAGTCAAGGGCTTGCCAGCGCTTGACTAAGGCTAAATACTTATTTTAGAATATCTGCCAGAGCTACAACTAAGATGCGATCGGGAATCAGCATCTCGCCGAGCTTGCCGCTGCTTTCCGGCTGTATCGGTGCAGTTCTAGTGAGCTGCAACCGTCATATGATGATTGTCTTGGTTAGAATTGAGCATCTTCAAGCTGGGAAACAAGAAGTGGTTTTCCTCTACGTACTGGGCACCGAATAAGCCCTTTTCCGCCCAAAAGTAGCGGTCTGTGGTATGCTCGTTACGCTTGACCAACACCAAAGCTGGTGGGCTGATCCCTTCGGCTTGAATGTACTTGCGTGCAGCTGTTACCGGCTTATCTTCCCCGCTTTCGATACTGTACTGAGGCACGTGTTCCAGAATCCTGCGTCCTTCTTGACGACGGCGGCTCTTACGCTTGCGTCTCCTTGCCAACCTCGTTACCTCCTCTTTCAGCCAACAGTTGTTGTAGTGATAGTTACAAAAGCCGTCGTGATTATATCCTTTTTATTGCAAGAATTCAACTTCTATTAACATTTTGATACAAAACTGCCAAAGTCAGACGATGCGGGAGTTGGAAGCTCACAGAGGGGGGACGGGGGACTCGAAGAGTGGGGAAGGTGGGAAGAAAATCTCCCCCATCCTTGCCGGGATCGGCGCCGAAGGGTCCCCCGTATCTCCAGCTCCCAGATGAGAGCGATCGCGGGCAAATCGGATATAATGGTCCACAGCTCCCAGGCCCCATAAGTGCCTCCGGGCTTTTCTGTGGAGCGGCGGAATGTCCAACAGGAGGTCTTTCTTCCCTGGGAAGCTGATATAGTCAATCATGCCTGCAAGCTCAGAATTTGTAGCCCTTTGCCGATCGCAGGTGGCTTTACTCGCCCACACATTGGGAGCCACCTCTATCGCAGTTTACCTGACGGAAGAATTAGCCGCCGGGGAGCGTGGCAACCTGCTCCCGGTGGTGGTTTATCCTGAATCTCAAGCCGAGCCGCCTGGAAGTGCGGTGGTATGGACAGAAAACAACGGACTCGCTCTGTTACCAGGAGGTGGGGCGCCCAGAACCACCGTGAGGTTGCTTTCTGGAGTGGCAGAACTGCCCGAAACCGCCCCGGAAATGACATGGCCGGTGGAAATTGCCCGAGAGTTGCTCGCCGAGCCAACCGGAGGCGAAGCCTTTGGGGACTTTTGGCAGCCCGCAGTGGAGTCGGAACTCGAGCCCCAACAGCAATTAGTGCTACCTTTGATTCACGAACAGGTAGTGATGGGGCTACTGGTGGTTTCTCGCCCAGAGTCCCCCTGGAATGACACAGAAAGGGGGCAAATTGAACAAATTGCCAATACTTTGGCTTTGGCGAGGATTTTGGATCGGCGAGGAGGGTGGTTACAAGAGCAACTGCGACAAAAGCAGCTCCGACAAACTCAGACTGAGGACATTTTAGACAGTATCTTGCACCAAGTGCGCAGTCCTTTAACTGCTCTGCGCACTTTTGGCAAACTGCTGCTGAAGCGACTTCTACCTACAGACCGCAACCGTCCCATCGCTGATAGTATCCTCCGGGAAAGCGATCGGATTCGGGAACTGCTGGAAATCCTCGATGAGGCGATCGTCCCGGAGGCGGAAGAAATCACCTCCATTTCTATCCCGCTGGCCATACAAGAAGAGGGTGTGAGCCCATACACCCAAGAGCTGCCCCCAGGAGTCCTGCTCCCCGCTGCCGATCGGGCGGCTTGTGAGGTGGCGGTGGTCTTAGTCCCCCTGCTCATGTCCGCAGAGGCGATCGCCAGCGAACGAAATCTCGATTGTAGCGCCCACATCCCCGATAACCTGCCACCGGTACTGGCGAATCCACCCGCCTTGCGGGAAGTGCTAAGCAACCTCATCGACAACGCCTTAAAATACACCCCCCCCAAAGGCAGAATTTATATTCAGGCAGCCGCCCGCAACCAACAAGTGGCAGTAGCAGTGAGTGACACCGGACCAGGCATCCCCCCAGAAGACCTCCCCCATCTATTCCAACGTCACTATCGCGGCGTGATGGCTGCCAGCGACATTCCCGGTACTGGTTTGGGTCTAGCGATCGCCCGGGACTTAGTACATCAAATGCACGGCGAAATCCTCGCCTTCAGTCCCGCAGACCCCCGCTGGTTCCCCCCCGACAACCCACCTCCAGCCGGAGGCGGCACTACTTTTATCCTCCTGCTCCCAGTGGCTCCGTAGGCATAGGGAGACGGGGTGACGGGGTGACGGGGAGACTGGGAGATGGGGAGACGGGGAGGGGTGGGAAGATGGGGAAGATGGGGA
>DVDU01000264.1 GCA_015296065.1 Oscillatoriaceae cyanobacterium M33_DOE_052
CAATATCGGTGAAATCAAACAGAGATTCTCCCAAAGATTCCAACTGCTCAATCGATAACCCCTGAATCTGCTTGATGATTTCTGGGTCAACCTCCCCAAACCGCCGTGCCATCAGGCGTTGGACTAACCCTAGTTCTCCTTCCCGGCGACCTTCGGTGCGACCTTCGGTGCGACCTTCTAGGCGACCTTCGGTGCGACCTTTGGCGATTCCTTGGGCGAGGATATCTTGATAAATTACGGATTCTTTCATTATGTCCTCCCGGAATAATTTGCGAATTAAATCTTTGTCATAGCGCAACCCGGCCAGAATCTGGGCACAACCAGACAGATTTCGTCGCCCGGATTCATCTTCAATCTTAGCCACTTCCTCTGCTACTTGTGCCAATAAGCTGGTGGGAGCATTACTGCGGGCTAAGGTAGCTAATGGCAACAAACCGGGCGATGCCAGAAACGGCTTGGGGTCTTGCTCCCACATCCGAATTACTTGATAGCGATGGCGGGTGTTGCTGTCTCGGTACTGGTTCTCAAATACCAGTGGGGATGTGGTTTCTTTTAAAAACACCACTAGCTGCCGGATGGGGCGGTTGTATTGCCGCTTTAACCGGATATAATAATCCAGGCTCCGTAGGGGAATCGGTGTGGCATCTGATTGGGGCAAGGTTTCAAATTCCAGATGGAATACCGCCGATGATGTCGCCACAAAAATCACCGAATCTGCCCGAATTGGTTCGATGCTCAGTTCCGTTTTCAGAATCTGGATTTCCGTAGCTTCTACGCCAAAAAATAGCCGGATAAATTCCCCGGGATATTCGTTGGCCAGCAATTTACAAGCGTTATCGTAAGACAATCGCACACCCCTATCACCAATAACTAACTTTAAATTATATCAAAAACTCCAAGCAATTTAAGCATAGAAGCACTGCTAAAAGTATGCCATTAATAGCAAAGTCTTGCTGGTGTTCTTTGAATTTTGTGCCCAAGAGCTTGCCTCCTTGGTTGAGTAGGTATTTTTTTAGGGTTGGGGGGATTTGATCGTAATAGGGCTTGTAGCGGATTAGGTTGATGGCTAGCTGGATGGCATTGTAGAGGGTAAATGCCAGGAGGATGAGCCGGAAAATTCTGTAGATGTTGATCATATTTGATTGTATATGAGTTTAAAGATGATGGCTAAGATGGCGGCGCCGATGCTGCCGATGAGGGAAATTTTGATGATTTGGTTGTATTTCTTAATCTGGATGTCGGCTAGGTCTTCGGCGGTGGTGACGGCGGTTTGGGCGTAGTTGCCCAGGTATTTATCTAGTTGGTAGGCGAGGGTGGTGAAGACGGCGATGATGACGGCGGCATCGTCGGCTAATCCGAGGCCGGGAATGATATCGGGGACGGCATCTAGGGGGGAAATTAGGTAGATGAGGGCGCCGATCGCCAAGGTCTTCGACGCCCAAGCTGCCTTGGGGTCGCGAATCATTTTCACCAACGCCTGTATTTTTGGCCAAATCTGTTCGATCGCCCCTTGGCGCATCCGCTCTATGTTATTATCAATTTTGGCGATATCTTCCGGCTTCGCCTCTTGCTGAAATCGGCGCAACAAAGCCAAAATCCGCTCCCGGTTTCCCGTGGTGATGTGGGCAGCAACCTCCGGCATTTCCGGTGTGGCTGTTTCCGCCTGCAACCGGCTACGCACATAGGCAGCGATCGTAGTTAGCCTGTTGCCATTGGTAGGCTGGGTTTCCGGCAATGGGGACTGTACCTCGGTAGGCTGTTGTTGCCCTTGATCACGCCTACCATTGATCAGATTCTGGAAACGGTTGCCGGGATTCGTGGCTGCCTTCGGGAGCTGCTCGGCTGCTTGCTGTAATAGTTTTGGCAGATGTCGCACTGTATCCTTAATTCCCATTGAGGGGCTCCTTTGTTTCGAGTTAGTTTTATTGTAAGCATTTAGGGTCTAATTTGTGCCGGTTTTGGCAAAATACCATCACAAATAATTACTCTATTTGGTAATTTAATTAATTAAAAGTAGCTCCAAAATATCATCATTAACTAGTGCAAAAGGAAAGTTTTAATGATATCAGAAATGTCTCTAATTCCCCAGTCACCGGAAGGCTTAAAATCCGGGTTTGTGGCAATTATCGGGCGCCCAAATGTAGGCAAATCTACTCTGATGAATGAGCTAATCGGGCAAAAAGTGGCGATTACTTCCCCGGTGGCGCAGACTACCCGCAACCGCCTGCGAGGAATTTTGACTTTGCCGGAAGCGCAGATAATTTTTGTGGATACTCCCGGTATCCATAAACCTCACCATGAGCTGGGAAAAGTGCTGGTAAAAAATGCCCAAAATGCGATTAAGTCGGTGGATTTAGTGCTGTTTTTGGTGGATGGTTCTGTGGCGGCTGGGAGGGGCGATCGCTTCATCGTGGAATGCCTCACTCCGAGTACCACTCCTGTCATCTTGGGACTGAACAAAATTGACCAGCAACCGTCAGAAGCCAAAGATATCGCCCTTTTAGATAACAGCTACCAAGAAATGGCCGCCCCCCACAATTGGCCAGTAGTCAAATTTTCGGCGCTCACCCGCGATGGCATCGATAATCTGCTATCCTTATTGCAGCAAAATCTGACCGACGGGCCTTATTATTATCCGCCGGATTTGGTGACAGACCAGCCGGAAAGGTTTATCATGGGGGAACTGATTCGCGAGCAAATTTTGCACATGACGCGGGAAGAAGTACCCCACTCTGTCGCTGTTAGTATCGATGTGGTGGAAGAGTCACCGCAAATCACCCGCGTCTTGGCGACTATCTATGTAGAACGGGATTCGCAAAAGGGTATTATCATCGGTAAACAGGGGAGTATGTTAAAGGCGATCGGCACTGCCGCCCGGGAGCAGATGCAGAAATTAATTGACGGCCAAGTTTACTTAGAATTATACGTGAAAGTGCAGCCCAAATGGCGGCAATCTCAATACTTACTCTCCGATTTAGGCTACCGTCTGGATAAAGATTAATCTCCAATCCGGTTAATTACCCCTCAGTCTCTCCTACTTCGTCTCACCACAGAGGCACAGAGGAAACACAGAGGGGGGCAGCCATTGGCAGGGAATGAGTTAAAATATAGCTAATGCAGGAAATGCGCTTATCATCAGCCCGGTTGTGAGGCGAAAAAATGGCAAAACTAGAGATTGAAGTTAAGTTTACCATCCCTGTGGCCGAAATCCCCGCAGAACACAGGGCAGAAGCTGAGCGCAAAGCTAGGCAGGCTTTTGTTTTGGAACTATTGCGGCAAGGTGACATTAGTGGTGGCAAGGCGGCTCAGCTTTTAGGGGTCGATCGCTGGCAGCTTAGCGAATTGATGTTTGCTCATGGCATCTCCCCATTTGACGACACCCAGACCACAGAAGAATTAGAGGGGGAAGTAGCCGACTGTCTTCGTGACTTGCAGAGGTCTCATTAGTGATACTAATTTGAAAAATTATTGCTACAATTACGAGATGGATTGGGGTATGAGTAGGGGCGAACCCCCCGGTTCCCCTGAGCCTGCCGAACAGCGTCAGCCGTCGCGTCAGCTAGGGTGGTCGCCCCTTACCCCTACTTTTGCCTGAATTTTTGTAAATGGTATGATTATTGTCGCCGACACCACCCCCATTAGCGAATTAGCAAAAGTGGGGCGGCTGACCACCCCAGATATCAATGACCCTGTGCCTCTTAAAAACTGCCCACCCTACATAGCTCTCGCCCAGCTACAATAGCGATATCCTGAAATTGGTGGGGTATTCCGAGGTGGATTGATAATATATCTCCCTTGTGGACTGGCGATTAGATTTCGGCTGCAAGGTGAGATTCCATTCTAACAGTCCCATTTCTCCTAGCTCGATTTGGGGGCTAGTGCGGAGCAGGCGGACTTTGATTTGCTCGTTGCGGCTGACGGGTAATTGCTCAATCAAGCGGAGCTGAGTTTTGCGATCGCTCAAGTTGGCAATTTTGATGCGGTAGCCGTAGGTGACGCGGCGATAGTTGCCTAGTTGTTCCGTGTTCCGTTCTACTAGAACTCTGTCGATTTTGATGCTTTCGTCGATGCCTAAGTTGAGTTTGAAGGTTTGCCCAGGGGCGACGTTTTCCAGTTCCGTATTGCCAATAAGGGTATTTTCCCGAAAAATATTAGCTTTACCGGCGAGGAGGGTGGCGCCATCACTGGGGTTGATAATCTGGGCTTCTAAATAGGCGTGAGTGGAAAGGCGGGGTACACAAATATGTTGAGTGCGACAGGGGTATTCTTGGTTAAAGATAGTGACTTTGTGAGGACGATCGTCACTGGGAATCGTACTATCCCGGTCCAGATGGAAAGTCACAGTACCTCCCGTATTTGTGGCGGTAGCGGCTACCTCTTCAGCCGGGATGGTGGGTGTTACTAAATCAATTTCTGCTGCCTCGAATATGGCTTCTAACTCATCAAATTCCGGTAGAGAAAATTGAGAAGTCACGTGATGGCGATAGCGCTTTAACTCTTCTTTACTATAATCGCCCGTCCCCCGTCCGGCAAGTTCGTTTTTCTCTGATGGTGATTCCCCAACAATATAAATCGGTAGCAGCTTATTCGGTAAAGTTTTAATCGCTGGTTGGGCAGTAGAGAGGGTGAGGGGAACACCTTGCCAATCTTCGCCGGTTTTTTGTTTTATTTCAGCCAGATAGGTGAGATTTAGCCTATCTCCCGTGGTACTGGTGCGCAAATCATAAAGGGGAGTCCAACTTGCCTTACTGACAATGTAGGATATTTCTAGCTCAAATTCCCCAGAGCCAGCCGGTTCTATGGCAACATAGATACTGTAACTGCTGTAGCTATTCTGATAAGCTGGTTGCTGTACTTTCTGCTTCTGTTTCTCCAGGACAGATAATTGCTTTTCTAACTCTTTTTGTTCCCGTTCACGCTGGGCTACTTGGGCGGCATAATCCGTATCTCGGGCACCAATGAAGTCTAGTAAACTAGCAATTTCCGGTAAATCCACGTTTTGTGGTGGTTGGATTGCCGAAAAGCGATCTAAATATTTATCTCCGAGGTTTTTTACCAGCTCCCGCTGCAGATTGAGAGTTTCTAAGACATCGGTAATAGCGCGTTTTTGCTCTTCTATGATGCGCATTTGCTCTGTCAGTTCGGCGACGCGAGCTTCTACGGGTGCAGTGGAGAAAACTCTTTCAGTTTGGACGCCGAGGAGGCGAACGTTAACAGTGCCGCTACCCCTGGCGCGCACGGACTCGGTTTCTAGTGTCAGGGGTAAGCCTTGAATTATCAGCTCTTGTTCCGTGCCAGTGAGGGTAAGATTGGCACTGCGGGTAATTAAGGCGCGGTCTTGGTAAACTGTCACTGCACTAATGCGAGATTCCAGGATTTGTTTACCCTCGGTGGGGGGTTGGGCGGCGGTTTGAGTCATAATGGATGGAAATTTAGGATTTTCTCGTAATTTCAGGCTATCATTTGCTCCTCTGGAGGCGGGTTATTCTTAATCTTTGTTTAAACAATTACAGCTTGTTCTGAAAAAATGTGATCCATCTTCAAAGTCCCTCTCCCCCTCTGGGCTCCAGATTTAGGGTGAGGGGGAAAAATGGCTGGACTAATTCACTGTTGAACAAGTTGTAATATTTTCATCATGTGACAAAAAATCCTATTATTTATAGGAAAAATATCAAAATATTATTGATATATTGTGCAGGGACGGCGGGATTAAGATTTAGCGTGCCACCTAGGTTTTGATGATGCCGTGCCACTACCAGAATAATTTTTATTCATACATATATGGTATAATTACAGCCTGTTCAGAAATAATCTGAGCGGCTCTCAAAGTCCCTCTCCCTTTTTGGGAGAGCAGGGTGGTTTCATACAAGGAGAGAAAAACCCTGAGTCAAGATATCCATGACTTTTTGCACTTGGTTGCTCAGTCAACTTCACCCCTTGAGGAATTGTCCGAGAACCGAGTTGACGTATAATTGTTACCAGCCAACAATTTAAAACTGCCCAGTTCATAGGTGCATTGCCCCCCGATCGGGCATAATCTTCCGCAAAGACAGAGCGCACCCAATGCCAACGATTTTCGATACACCAATGCTGCTGAATCCGTTGGATGAATTCAGTAGCGTCCAGTTCCAGATCACTGATATAACTGATGGACTCATGGAATGGCTCGTTCAATCAGGACAAATGTTTCAGTCATGGTCCACAGATAATGCTGGTGTTACTTCATCCCATGATTATTTTTCTCTCGGAAAATCAAACCAACCGGCTCTCCCTTTCTGGGAGAGGGGTTTGGGGGGTGAGGGGGTTGGGGGATAGAGGGTCAGTTCTCTGGCTTATCTCACTTGTATTTGAAATAACTAGATCAATTCCCTACAAACGAGCCGTACATTCTAAAATTAATCTTTGATTCACTAAAGCATAAGGCTGAATTTCCAAGGCGGCGCGAAAAGTTCTGATAGCTTCACGGTAGTTGCCTACAGCAGCATAACATAACCCTAAACCGTGCAGAGCGCCGAAATGAATCGGGTTGAGTTTGAGAACCATTTCACAATCTTTGATGGCTTTTTGATACTTTTCTGTGCTATAATAGAGGACGGCTCGGCGGTTCCAAGCCTCGGCAAAATCAGGCTGGTCTTGAATTAATTCTGTTAGTACCGCCTCGGCTTTCTCTAACTCTCCTGCTTCGATGAGGCTCTGCGATCGCTGCAAAAATTCCAACCCATAGACACCCTTTTGATGAAACCACATCTGCCAAAGTTGCTGGGTTGCCCGTTGGCGGAGATTCTCATCCGGTTGTTTTAGGTCAGCAAGTAATTTTTCTACAAGCGGTGCGTCCATATTGGCTAGTTCTCAATTCACAATTGACACAATAGTAGGGCAATCGCCCCGGAGTTGCTCCTGCTCCCCTGAATTCCACCCCAGACAGGAAGTATGAGGAAACTATGCAGAAGAATCTGGTTGACATTTTTATTATATAATCAGCGCTGTCAAATAAATCTAAAACATTATCCCCCTCTACCAACCTTCATCGCTGCCATGTCCCAAGGTCACAAACTGCGAGATATCCTCGATCGCCCCGGCTTTTTGGTGCTGCCTGGGATTTACGACTGCCTCAGCGCCATCCTCGCCGAAAGAGCCGGTTTTGAAGTCTTGTTTACCAGCGGTTTCGGGATTTCTGCCTCCACCCTGGGCCGTCCTGACTACGGTTTCCTCACCGCCACAGAAATGCTTACCAGCATCGGCAAAATCGTCCAGTCGGTCAAAGTTCCCGTGGTCGCCGACCTGGATACTGGTTACGGCAACCCCCTCAATGTGATGAGGACCGTTACCGAGGCGGTGCAGCTTGGGGTTGCGGGGGTGATATTAGAGGACCAAGAGTGGCCGAAAAAGTGCGGCCATTTTTCGGGCAAGCGGGTGATACCAGCGGCGGAACAGGTGGAGAAAATTAAGGCAGCGGTCCAGGCTCGGGGCGACAGCGGTTTAGTGATTATTGGACGTACTGATGCTCGGGCGCCGTTGGGCCTGGATGAGGCAATGAAGCGGGGACGGGCTTATTTTGATGCGGGGGCTGATATCGTTTTTATTGAGGCCCCTCAGTCGATGGATGATTTGCAAGCCATATCCGCCGCTTTTCCCGATGCACCCCTGTTTGGCAATGCGATCGAAGGTGGCAAAACCCCCCTCCTTGCTGCCGCCGACTGGCAAAACCTTGGTTTTAAAATGGTGGTCTTTCCCCTCACTGGCTTATTTGCTGCTACCAAGGCAATGGAAAATTGTTTTGCCCACCTGAAGCAACACGGGACCACTGCTGGTTTTGCTGACCTGGTGAATTTCGGTCAATTCGAGGAAATTATCGATGTGCCCAAATATCGCCAGCTAGAATCTCAATTCGCCGCCAAAGCGGGTGACGGGGAGGGGTAAGTGACGCCGATCGCGTAAATTCCCGTACCAGATCCTATCTGGGGTGTGAGGACGATCGCCACTCATACCCGTTACCGATCGCTGGCATCACCCCTCAAACGGGGGATACTAGAGTTGTCGAGTTGAGAAATCCAACCATGCCAGTTAAATCAGTAGCGGAAGTATTCGGTAACGTGTGGAACAGTGGTGCAGTCACCGGCAGCGATCGGGAAATCCTCCGGTATGCCTTCCTGCAAGAGCGCCTCAGCGAAGAAGACTACGCCGCCGTCGATCGTCTCCTCCATGCCATTCGCCGGGGCTGGTTGCAGATGGTATGAACTCCCTCACTATCGGTGATGAGGTGTTTTACTCTCTCCTCATTACCATCTCCCCTCTCTTGATGATAAAAAAACAATTTCTCCAATTGATAAAGTCTTTCTCACTTTTTTTCTCTCATAAACGTGCTAAGGGTGGTCAATTCAAGATCTGTCCCTTGCCAAACTGAAACATCCAAGAAGGACATAATCGAGCAGAAAATCCCAGAAACCTGGAAAAATATAATAATTAAATTAATTTCATTACCACAGCAAATTATCTTAAGAAAAATCCTGAAAATATCAAAAAATTAAAAATTGGCTCCTTATCTACATCTGTACAGCCGAAAGAACACAAAGCAAGATTAAAGATGGCTCTGTGTTCTTTCAGCTTTTATGACGAAAGTGCCTCTACAGCCCCACCAGATCTAAAAAATACAGCCGCCCCATGTCATCCCGCGCCACGATCGTCCCCCCATCTGCCGTCATCCCAACATAACTAAACAACCTGTCCCCCGTAAAGGTTGCCACCAACTCCGCAGTTTCCAAGTGCCAAACCCGCACAGTTTTATCCTCTGAAATAGAAACCGCCATCCGCCCATCCGCAGTAACAGCCACCCCACATACCACAAAGGACATCAAATCATCATATTTTTTCCCCAGGGAGTAGCGCACCTCCCCAGTTTCCAAGTCCCAAACTTTTAACGTGCCATCACCCCCACCGGAAACGGCAATTTGCCCATCAGGAGTAATTGCCACGGCATATACCCATTCATCATGTATTCTTAGCGAGTACCGCAGCTCCCCGGTGTCCAAATTCCAGACTTTGATGGTGCCATCACCGGATCCGGCAACAGTGGTCTGCCCATCAGGAGTAACTGCTACCGCCGATACGCGAAAATCTGATGATTCTAAGAGGTATCGCCGCTCCCAAGTTTCCAAGTCCCAGACTTGCAGAGTTTTATCCTCGGAAAGAGCAAGAGCGATCGGCCTGTAGGCGGTTCCTGCCACAGCAAATACAGAGTTATCCCCTAATTCTAGGGTCCGTTGTCGCTCCCCAGTTTCCCAATCCCAGACTTTGATAGTTTTATGCCTCTCACCGGAAATGGTAATCAGCCCGTCGGGGATAGCTACCAAAGCAGATACAGAGTTATCCTCTCCTTCTAGGGTGCGCCGCAACTCCCCAGTTTTCAAGTCCCAGATTTTCACGGTTTTATCCCACCAACCGGAAACCGCCATCCGCCGATCGGCAGTAACTACCACGGCAGACACTAAGTCACTATGTCCTGTAATGGGGAAAGAGTGTGAGAGTCCCCAGGTGTGGCAGCATTCCCCAGTTTTCAAATCCCAGACATTCACAGTTTTATCCCAAGAACCGGAAACTGCCATCCCCCCATCAGCGGTAACTGCCAAAGCATATACTGAATCATCATGTCCATTCAAAGTGCGGCGCACCTCCCCAATTTCTAAATCCCAAATTTTGAGGGTTCTATCCCGCGAACCAGAAACGGCAATGCACCCATCGGGGGTAACTGCCACTGTCCGCACCGAGTCATCATGTCCCTCCAGGGAGTACCGTAGCTGACCTGTTTCTAAATCCCAGATTTTCACGGTGCCATTCCTTGAACCAGAAACGGCGATGCGCCCATCAGCGGTAACAGCGACACCATATATGGGAAACAAATATTCGGCTTCCAGGGAGTAGCGCTGCTCCCCGGTTTCCAAGTTCCACACAGTCATAGTGCCATCCCGCTCTCCAGAAACGGCGATGCGCCCGTCGGGGGTAACTGCCAGAGCTAATACCGACCTCCCTGGTTCTGGCAGAGTATAGCACTGCTCCCCGGTGTCCAAATTCCAGACTTTTACAGTGCCATATTCTTCTCCAGAAACGGCGATGCGCCCGTCGGGGGTAACTGCCACTGCTAATACTGAGCTACTTTGTGTTTCCAGGGTCTGGCGTCGCTCCCCAGTTTCCAAGTCCCAAACTTGGATGGTGCCATCACCCCCACCGGAAACGGCGATCCGCCCATCGGCGGTAACAGCTACGCTATGGATGGGAAAAAAGTATTCTCCTTCCAGGGTTTCTATGGTGTGGCGCGGTTTTCCAGTTTCCAAGTCCCAAACTTGGATGGTGCCATCACCAGTACCAGAAACCGCGATCCGCCCGTCCGGGGTAACTGCCACAGCATATACTAGGCGATCGTTCCCTTCTCCAGGAGCTTCCAGACAGGCATAACGAGGACAGAGCCAGGGGTGACGCCGCCACTGTTGCGCCTGTACCAACAGCTCCCGGATGTCTGGTAGCGGATACGATCGCAGCCGCCCTAGTAGTTGCGCTGCCAGTTGATGGTTATCACTTTTGAGGATGTGAACGGACTTGCGCAGCGCTGCTTGGATAAATCTGAGGGTATCAGCATTAATCTGGGGATAAACGTTCAAGGCGAGGGCAAGACTGTAATCTAAAATCAATTCCACCAGCCCCACCTCGAAAAGTTTTTGCTGGATAAAATCAAAATCCGTCAGCCACTCATACAATCGCTGGAACTCCCCAGCGGCGGCAAAATAGCTGGGTTGCTGCCTCAGAATCTGCTCTCTGTCTGGCGACAGTTGGCGGTCTATCCAATCACCCAAATCGCTCATATTACTGCTGCTTCGACTTGATACAGGCTTGGCCTAATTAAACTTGAGTTCAATCTCTAATTAATTATGATTTTTGCAGCGCCTGCAAGAATTTAGGCTCGATTAATTTAGATAAATCTGGGATAGTGGGGATTTGGTTGCTCGCTTTCAAAAATTCCGCCATTGACTGCATCGACTTCAACAAGTATAAATCACTTTGGGGGTTAGCCAGCATTTCCAAATTAGTTGCTAAATCTGGGAGTCGCACCCCTTGGATATCTCTATCCAATTCTTCCACAGTGACGCCGAGGCGAGCCGCACCGATTTTCAACCCTTCCGGGCGGTTGGTTTTAAAAAACTCTACCCCCTCAAGCACTCCGGCTACGAATGCCTGCACAGCTTCCGGGTTTTCTGCCGTGAATTTAGTATCGAAAACATATAAATCATTAATTGCTGTGGGCATTTGGGAAGAATCAAAAATAATTCTGCCATCCGGCTGGGCTGTATTTGCTTTCGCTAAATATGGTGCGTAGGTGACAGCAATATCAATTTGCCCCGACTGATAGGCAGCGGCGGCGGCGTCTGGTCCGGCATTTACCAGGGTAAAATCTTTAACTCCTAAACCCTCCTTGTCTAAAACTTGCAGGAGGAAAAAATGACTGACGCTGCCTTCTTCTACGGCTATCTTCTTGCCTTTGAAATCGGCAATATTTTTGATGCTTTTCCGCGCCAAGATGCCATCGCCGCCAAAGGAATTATCCTGGACTAAGACAATTTTAAAATTTTGGCCACCAGCGGCGATGGTTATGGCTTCGGAAGTGACGGGAGAGACGGCATTTAAACGACCGGAAATAAATGCCGTATTACCATCGGTGTTGGCGCCGAATACTTTTACATCTAAATTTAATCCGTGTTTAGTAAAGAAGCCTTTTTCTAGGGCGATGTAGAGGGGAGTGGCACCCACCCAGGTAAACACGCCGATCGAAGCGGTTTTGCCTGTAGGTTGTGCGGGTTGACAGGCGTGCAGGGTGAGACTTCCGGCTACACCGGTGATAAACCAGAGGGTTTGGCGGCGGGTCCAGAGTTGAGACATGATATGTAGCTAATTGATTAGAGATGGTGTATTGTAGCACATTTAGCGGAGACTTCCTTAAGAAACCGGGTTGCTGCGGAGAATCCCCGTTGAGGTACGATATCCTGCATAGAAACCCGGTTTCTAACCGAGGCACCTCTATAGAAACTGGGTTTCTCCTTCAAATAACAAAGGACAAATGACTAAGGACAAATCCTATTTTTTCAATTCGGCAAAATGCTCTAAGAGCAGGCGATGGATGAAGATATAGCCGCCGCCGACTTTTTGTAAAAAGATGAGTTCTGTGGCGCGATCGAGGAATTTGGCGTAGTTCCAGGGGATGCAGCCACTGCCATATCAAATAAATGCTGGCAACGCTTTACCCAGCATGAGCTTTGATTTCGCCAGCGTCGAGCCTAAATCCTGATCTTCAGTCGGGTAGCATCGATGTTGTGGTAGTGACGTAACAGATATAGGGTTGAGTTCAATAATTTTTCGCCCCTAAGAAACGCCCGTAAACTGACATATCTGTGACTATGATATATTCAATTGGGATGATGTGCGATCGCGCAACACAAGCCGCCGCCATGAATTGGGCTAAAGCCCAACTAAGAACCTAACCCAGTTACAGTACAATAGACATATGAAAAATTTTTACCAGTCAATTTACAGCCGTGCAGCAGCTCCAAACCAGCTTCCCTGGCATCGAGAAACTATTCCCCCGCATCTGGCGGCGGCTGTGGCACAGCAAACACCCGGAAGAGTCCTTGATATCGGCTGCGGTACGGGAGTGTATGCCACATACTTAGCCGAGCTAGGCTGGAATGTCACAGCTTTAGACTTTGTACCTACTGCTTTGAATATGGCACAAGAACGCGCCAATGAAAAAGGAGTTATCATCAATTTTGTAGAAGGCGATATTTTAGAATGGCCGGGTGATGGCAAATTTGAGCTAATTTTAGACTTAGGATGCTTCCACGGCTTCGTTAATAATCAGCGTCAGGTTTATAAACAACGATTACTAAATTGGCTTGCCCCCCAAGGCAAATTTGTGTTAACCCACTTTGTGCGGCGGTCTATTTTAGATTGGCGACCGGTGGGGCCAAGACGCCGCACTCGCACAGAGATTAATCGCTTTTTTGCCCCCGAACTGGTGGAGCGTTCATATTGGGATAATGTGATGAGTGCCACCCTCCCAGTCGGCCCCACGGTGAAAATCGGCTATTATTTATTTGATTTGGTTTAGGTTTTGATGTCATTCCCCCCCAAACTGGGCAAAAACTATGCAAGTAAAAGTTAAACAATTATTGGTGCCACCAGGTCAGCAACTCCTGATGACTGATGTAAGTTGGCAAATGTATGAGCAACTCCTAGAAGAGTTGCAAGAGCATCGTAGTTGGCGGGTTAATTACAGTCAGGGAGTATTGGAAATCATGGCGCCGTTACCAGAACATGAAGATGATAAAAGCATTATTACGAACTTAGTAGAGATTTTGCTAGAAGAGCTAGATATGGAGTTCAGAAATTTGGCTTCTACCACTTTTAAAAGCGAAACCATGAATCAAGGACTAGAAGCCGATAGCTGTTTCTATATTGAAAATGAACCGGCGGTGCGGGGGAAAAAGCGCCTAGATTTAACTATTGACCCGCCCCCAGATTTAGCGATTGAAATCGACATTACCTCGCGCACGAGATTTAACAATTATGCCGCTTTAGGCGTGGGGGAACTGTGGCGGTTTAATGGGATTATATTAGAAATTAACGTCCTCCAAGCTGGTGCGTATATCCAATGTGATGAAAGTCCTCATTTTCCGGGTTTCCCCCTAGTGAAAGTAATTCCTGAGTATCTGGAACGGAGTAAAATCGAGGGTAGAAATAAAACGATGAAGGATTTTCGGGCTTGGGTACGGGGCAGTTTGAGTGGCAATTCGTGATGTGCCTGGGGTTGTAGTTTTTGGCTTGAGCTGAATTCGGGAGCATCCCGCCGCTGGTAGGGGCGAAGCATTCGGGCGAGTCATGTCTGGCAAAAAAAACCAAATTGATCGCCCGAATGCTTCGCCCAAACAAGAGCATTGACTATTGATGTTTCACATATGCTTTAAATAAAGCTGGAACAGCAAACAGCGGGGCTCCGTTATCGGTTACTTTTTCTAGTAAACACCTTTGCCTCAAAGACCTTACTGATTTCAAAAAATCGCTGTCAGTCAAGGCTAAATCTGCTGGTTTGTGGGAAATATCGGCGGCGTCTTGGTTGGCTAACCACTGGGTGACAATTTGCTCGGACTGGGATAATCTTTGATAAGATGACTGGATTCTGGGTTCTAAGTCTCCCAGAAATAAAGTAGGATAGGATAAGCATCGCTCGACACTACCGTTAAATAAATCTTGGATGGTAGAGGCGATGATATTTAACCAGGAGGGGTTGCCACCATAAAGTTGGATTAGTTCCTCCCATCTATCCTCATCGGTTAACCCCTTGTTGGTCAAAATTTCTGCTGCAGATTCTCCCAAACCGCCAATTTGTAAGGTGCGACAGGGGCGGTTTTCTCCTTCTAAGGTGGCAATTTCTGTGGGTTTTTCCCAACTCAGCAGCAGGATGCAGCTCTCGTGAGGGAATCTAGCCATTTGTTGCCAGAGTTTGGCGTAATTTTCACAGTCGGGGAGATAAGTTCCTGCTGATGCGCCACTGGTAAATAGTTCCTGGTAGTCGTCGAGAATGATGAGACAGCGATCGCTGCGGAGGTAGTCAATGAGGGATGGCAGTTTGGTTTCGCTATTTTGGGAAAAAAACTGAATTAAGTTGGTTTCTAGGGATGTGAGAGGAAGGGTGCTGGTGCAGTGGCGCCAAATGATATATTCAAAGTTATCTTTGATTTGTTCTACGAGTGCCCTGGCGAGGGTGGTTTTGCCGATTCCAGGTAATCCAAAGATGGTGACGATGCGGATTTTTTCTGCCAATATCCACTGGTTGAGGGTCCTCAGTTCGGCGTTGCGGTTCAGGAGGGACTCTGGTTCGGGGGCCTCGGTTAAGTCGTGGCGTTGTTCGGGTTGGGGGCTGGTGGGGGTGTCGGTGGTGGTGGTCCGTTGGGGATAGGGGCAATGTTCTCTGCAGATGTTGATGTCACCCATGACTTGCACATAGTCATCACCCAAAACCAAATTTGTAATCTTGGAAAATTCTGCTTTTTCTAAAATCGCTCGAAAGTTAGACTGCCTCACGTCTTTTCCCAGTTTTGCCGACATCATTTGCCATAATTCCCTTGCCACTTGTTTGATGCGATCGTGGCCCCGGTTAGAGTTTTGAGCAATTTCGGGGTATTTCTTGCCCTCCCAGGTCCCTTCAAGCACAGTCCTTTGCAGGGAGTCGAGATGTTCTCCCGTTTTCTCGAATACCAGGCGATCGGCCCAGTCTAAGACTTCTTGAACGTCCATAGGTCAAAGTGGGGCTGAGTCTAGGATTACACTATATTACACCATTTTACCCTTTTGACAAGGGCATTACCCTATTTTACACCAAATTAATTTGGTAACAAATTATTATTTTACACTAAATTGACCTAATATATCGTGGTCATAATAAAAAAATCGTGGCACGATGATAGTGGTCAAGCAAATTAGGAGTCACCAGTTCACACCTAGGGGGTCTGAGACAAATGCCGCGATTCGGTTTTGTCGTTCCCGCACAGGCAGGAATCCATTTTACCATGTAGTTTACCCGGAATCGCCATTAAAGGGGAATTATGCCATGATTTTTAACTGGCCTTTTAGGGACTCCTCGGATGGGGATAAAAAAATCACCCGCGAGGATGAACGGCGAATAGTTGCTCAGTTTAAGGAATGGTTGCCGCGTATTCTGGCAGTGCCGGAAGTACAGGCAATGATAACTTTTGAGCAGGTGATTAATTATTTACAGAGCGATCACCCCCCCAACTCGGCGGCAAATGAGAGTGTAGTTATTCGTCAAAGTCATGCTAAAGGGCAACTGTTAGGATTGGTATTTTTGGATCAAAATAACCAGTTGATTTGCCGTCCTGATGGAACCCCATATGGGCGTCAGTTATTAGCTCGCCAGTTAGATGGAAAACTGCAACAAAATTTTGGCAAAAGTAATTTTATATTTCTCAAGATAGAAGAAAAAGAACTGAGCAAATACGGACTCGATCTGGATGTATTCGAGCAATTTGGCGAGTTGTTGCGCGATCTACTGAAATTAACGGAAGTTGTGCCAATGATGACCTATGAGGATGCGATCAAATATTTTGTAACAGATCGCCCCAAGGATCCAAGGATAAGGAAAGGAGCCATTCTGCGTAAACCTCATCGCCAAGGCCATCATGTCATCCAAATATTTCTTGACGAAAACAACGATCCGGTTTGCGATTCAGGTGGTCAACCTCATGGCCGCCAGTTGGTGGCTAGGGAATTGGACTACGAGTTGCAAGAGTATTTTGGCGATAAATATTTAATTATTGTAGAATAAGGAGTAAGAAGTGGATCCATTATCGATGTTACTTTGGGCTGCAGTATGGGCTGGAGTTGCAGCAGGAATTTATGTAACTGTTTATTTTGTAGATCTAACTCTTGAGATAATTGCAAGTTGGTTTAGGAGATTTGCTCATTTGATAGTTCAGAATGATCGTAGAGCCATAGGGGACAGAGACTATCTTGCATTTACAGTAAAACAAGCGATCAATACGGGAAACTATAAAATTGCTCAGGGCATTTTCAATACACGAACCGAAGAAATTTATGATGCTAGAGCTATAGAGGCAGGGTCTCTTGATTCAAAAATACAAAGCGAACACCGTTTCAAAGAAGTAGTGATTTGGTGATGTTGCTAATCTTTTGATTATGATATTAATTATTGTTGTCTAGATTAGATTTTTAGTAACTGTGTATGCAGGTGGTTACATTCCTGTGGATCTTCCTGCAATTCCTATCCTATTGGTTTGGATAATTTTTTTCTGCTATTTTTGGCAAAACATGAATCAGGATCCTTCTCTTTTTATTAATGGTATTCCCGAAATAGTACCTGAAACTGTTGCTGCACTTTGTCGCTCCAGACTTTTACGCGCAGTCAATGAGCTACTGGATGAAACCAATCTTGAAAATATCCATATTACTGTAGGCACCCAATCTGAAGTCCAGAAAAACGGTCAACAACCATCTACCGGATCCGGGAATAACATTGAAAAAAAATCTGACTACGATCTATCCCCTGAAGACCGGGCCAAAAAATACCGCCCCAGCAAGCCTTTATTTACTTTCGAGCAATTAGTTGTTACCCAAGAAGTAGAAGAAGACTTGCTTTTGGCAGTTGACTTAATTCAGTTAGAGTCCAAAGTTTTCGATGAGTGGGGATTGCGAGAAATTGAACCATTTCCCCGTACTGCACTTAACTTTCATGGTAAACCGGGAACTGGTAAGACCCTAGCCGCACACGCGATTGCCTCGAAAATTAACCGTCTTATTTTAGTGGCAAGTTACGCTCAAATTGAAAGTATGTATCACGGCGAAGGCCCGAAAAATGTTGAGGCAGTTTTTATGGCGGCAGAGCGAGAAAATGCCTTGCTATTTATTGATGAAGCTGACTCTCTTTTGTCCAAGCGACTCACTAACGTTAATCAGGGATCCGAACAAGCAATTAACTCCATGCGGAGTCAACTACTTATATGTTTGGAAAGGTTTCGCGGAGTTGTCATTTTTTCTACAAATCTCGTACAAAACTACGATCAAGCATTTGAAACAAGAGTGCGTCATGTAAACTTCCCCATGCCAGACGAAACCTGTCGCCAAAAAATATGGGCTAAGCATCTTCCCGACCAGATGCCAAAGGCAGAAAATCTGTCAATAGAGGAACTCGCTAAGGTGGATGATGTTTGCGGTCGTGATATTAAAAACGCAGTGATTGATGCGGCTATGAGGGTTGCACGCCAAGGAAAAAATATAATAGAAATAACCGATTTACTTAATTCCATCGAAAAAATAAAAAAATCTCGCATTAATGTTTCCTCACAAGCCACTTTAACTCCAGAGGAAAAAAAGCAAATCGGAGAAAAAGTCAAGGCGGCTATAGCTAAGGAGAAAGATTGTGATGAGGAATGACGAAAGAGAGATTAGTCGAAAAATTATCAAAGCATTGCAAAAACACCAACGACCAAAGTTTTTTGACACAAATAGGTTGATTTTTGCAGCGATTTCTAGTTTCTTTGTTATGACTATCTACGCTGCTTATGTTTGGGAAAAGCAGCCAAGAGTAACAATAACAGATCTAGAGGTTTATCACAATGTCATAATCTCATCAGAAACAAACATCAAAATGGTTCTTGAATTTACAACTGCCCATCTCAAAAACCGTCAATGTAAGGCTGCTGCCTATTTTTACTACAAGAATGGAAGCCAGGTAAGAAGCAACATCTATGGCTACCAAACAACGGATGGTCAACTATCAACAGGGGAGTCTTTTCGCACCCCGTATGAATATAGCGACTACAATAATTTTACCTTATACATTCCCAATAAATATTTCCAAAAAGGAGATTATACTGCAACAGTAACAACATATTGTGACAGTAAATTTCTGGGAAATATCAAAACATTTCAATTTACAATTGGTCGCTGAATTGAAGAGAGAAAGACTGTAACACAAAGCCCAACAATTGTAATTCCATCGGGCTGAAATACCCGCCCTCCGTCGAGCCGCTTCAACGATAGGACGGGCTTCAGTATGACGCGGATCGCCACTTAGCAAAGCCCCAATAAAAACGCCAGCATCCAAAAATACCAAATCCATTTTACTCATGGTAGATAGCGTCTTTCCATCCCTGGGGTATATAGCCATCTAGTTTGGGTAATGGTGCTAGTTCGACTGTGGCTCGGATTGTTAACACTTCACCGGGAGAAAACTGCACCACCAGAGTTTCTTTTTGTCTTAACAAGCTCAAAAACTCTTCCACGGAAAGATTTTTGATGTTTTCGATCGCTAATTTTTGTATAGCATCCATCTAAGTTTACTTGGCGATTGCTTCACCATAATTTTCTCTCTAAGATTATAGCATAATTATCAAATCCTGTAGCAGCAGTAACACGGATTAGGCCAGAAATGTTGAATGTCGATACAAAACTTTACATAAAAAATTACACTTATGTCTTTGATGCCTAAATTATTCAAAAAACGTCATCTCCTCAAACCAATGAACATAACTAATTTTTTGACACATACAACATTGTAAA
>DVDU01000301.1 GCA_015296065.1 Oscillatoriaceae cyanobacterium M33_DOE_052
AGTCCCTCAAGATGTATTTGAGAATCATGGAGAATGAATATTTAGTCATGCTTAAACTCCTCTTTTTTAATTTTCAGCTCTCATTATAACATAATTATGGCTATTTTTACCACTTTTTTATTGACATTCAACACTTTTGGTGTGAAGGATATCTCTACTAATCATCAAACGGGCAGTTTGACGATCGCCTTTGATGCTCAGACAATTTCCCTGGCAGAAATATTGACCATTCTAGAAACCTGGGGGATCTCCCCAGCGATCGCAGTCCCAGCATCCACAGCCGATATGTGGCAGGAAACATGGGAAAAGCTACAAACCCTAGTGCCATTATTGGTGGGGCTGCTGGTAGTTAGGGGTTTGAGCCTATCCGGCTGGCGAGCAATACTCACCTACCTGGTGGCAGCGAAAGCAACCCGAGGGGTGATGAAGCAACTGGAGATAGAAACCAGCTATCACCAGGTCGAGCGACCTGCCAAGGAAAACACCCAGCAGTGAAAGGGAATTTGTCATCAGTCCCACGAGTCCTTTGTCCTTTGTCATTTGTCCTTGCTCTTGTCACCAGGGACAAGTAGCAATGGTAAACTAGATGTGTAGAAAAAATCGGGTTTCTCTACTAACAAGCCCAGTTGCTCAACCAAAAGCCAAGCCAAATGGAGGGAAATATGGCTTTCAAAATTGAAGATATCTTTGAAGAAGCAGGCGTCCCCGGTGTGGTGGCGGGTATCGGTGCCTTAGTCCTCGCACCTATCCTCATCCCCGCTGTGGCGAAAATTGGCAAACCCGTGGCCAAAGCTGCCATCAAAACCGGCATCCTGTTCTATGAAAAAACCAAAGGCGCGATCGCCGAAGCTGGCGAAGTCTTTGAGGACATGGTAGCCGAAGCCCAAGCCGAACTCGCCGACGAAGAGTCGAAAAAAGCCTTCTTATCCGCTGAACCTAGCGATAGTCCCTAAATATTAGTCATTTGTCCCAAGTCAGAGAAACCGGGTTTCTTAACCAAATCCCTGGTATCAAGGCTAGATTTTCGCAGAATCCCGGCTTCTGAAACATCGACAAAGGACAAATGACAAATCACCAGTGACAAGTGACCAATGACTAATGACCAAGGACAAATTATCAGTCAAACTCCCGGGAGAATCCGGCTACGTCTTCCCGCATCAACCAGGGAAAGTGGCGGCATGGAGTCCCTCACCAATTTGCTCAAAAAGAAACCAGGAATTGCGAGAGTCCGCCCTAATCCCGATACCGGGAGCCTCACCATCTTCTACTCTGAAGATATCCTCAGTTTCCAGCAACTGAGCGACATTGTGGGTGAATGCGGTGTATTTCTTGCCCCCCCAGAAGCCCAATCAACTCAGGAAATCACCACAGGCAGTTTTTCAGAAGCCGCCACCGAAGTTACTACCGCTCTTGCGGCTCTCAACCAGCGAGTGAAACGCGCCACTAATGGCGCCGCCGATTTACGTTTTTTAGTCCCCCTCGGCTTTGGCACTCTCGCTGTGCGGCAACTTCTGCTCAAAGGCATTCAATTAAACATCATTCCTTGGTATGTCTTGGCTTGGT
Organism: Oscillatoriaceae cyanobacterium M33_DOE_052; assembly: GCA_015296065.1. Lineage (GTDB taxonomy): Bacteria > Cyanobacteriota > Cyanobacteriia > Cyanobacteriales > Laspinemataceae > Koinonema. The sequence goes on from DVDU01000301.1 coordinate 1,564, forward strand.
ATGCTTTCGACAGCTTTATCAAATTCCATTACACCAAGGAACCGGACGCATCGAGTGACTCCCAGAAACCGGGGGACAGAAACCGGGGGACAGAAACCGACAAACCACCCATAACCAATGACCAATGACAAGGGACTTGTTACCAAAATGAATGGGGCAGAAATTCACTCTCTATTACCACCTATAATGGGAATTATCACGGTGAACCGGCTGGGACTACAATGGTGGGCAAAGATTCCAGCTTATTTGATGACTTCATTAGTCACCAGGGAAATGATAGAGCAGCTAGAAATTGAATTACCCGCCATATCTGGCCAAACACCATTACGTCCGCCTGAAAATTTAACTGCCTCATCATCAGCCGTCACCTATACCATTGTCCATACGATTCCTGGCAGAATTCGGTTTCATATTCCCCGCCTGCTGAAAGATAGGAAATATGCCCAGCGTCTGATGCGGTTAGCCCGAGCAGAAACTCGCATCAAGCAAGCTCGCGTTAACCGAGATACGGCATCTTGGGTAGTTACTTATCAAACCGGGCGCAATGGTTCCAGCCAAGGCAATAACCAAGAAATGGCAGTTGCGGAACTCGTGACGCTGATTCAATCAGCAGCAATGCCATCAAGTACATCCCCAACGCTAGGAGTGGAAATTCCCTCGAATTCTCTCACGATAAACCCTGAAGTAGCATCAATTGGGCTAAAGCCCAACTACGAACCAAGAGGGCTAAAGCCCAACTACGAACCTGATTCAAAAACTGATTCAGCAAGAGGGCTAAAGCCCAACTACGAACCAAGAGGGCTAAAGCCCAAC
>DVDU01000296.1 GCA_015296065.1 Oscillatoriaceae cyanobacterium M33_DOE_052
AAATAGACGTTTGATTGTTGACCACGAACAGTTACCAGAAATTAGTGAAGCCATGATTTATGCGGCTAGGTGCCGTTTAATGCTGAGACAGTTAGCTAGCCAAAATAAAATCGCTTAATATTTGTTTTATAAACTGTCTCTGAGCCCAATAGGCAATTCCGCCCCCTGCCATACCCACATTAGTTTGGGAAAGACTCGCTAACCCATAAAAAGCCTGTTGGACAAACCAAAAACCCAGAAAGAAAAAGGCGGGAATCCGAGCTACAGTCGTAAAAATACCGAGAGGAATTAACGTGAGGATTTCGGCGGTGGGATATCTGAGAATATAGGCACCCATCACCCCGGCGATCGCCCCTGAAGCCCCCAGGGACGGAATGGGAGATTGCAGAGAAAAATACCACTGAGCTAAAGCGGCTAAAGCCCCGCAAGCGAGATAAAAAACTAGGTATTTTAAGTGCCCCAAGCAGTCTTCCACATTGTTCCCAAAAATCCACAAAAACAGCATATTGCCGCCCAAGTGCAGCCATCCTGCATGGAGGAATTGGGAGCTAAACAGCGTCACCCACTCTGGCACCGGCGTCACCAGTAAGACTCCTTCAAAGCTGCCAGTTAGCTGTTGTGGCACCACCGCCCACAGTTGAAAAAACTGCTCTAACTGACCCTGCTGCTCCAACATCACCTCGTAAATAAATATCAAAATGTTGGCCACAATTAGCCCATATGTCACATAAGGCGTGATGCTGGTTGGGTTATCATCGCGCAGAGGAACCATTGGTTTACTGCCCCATTACAAGCCTACTTAAAAGAGCATACCATTTACTGGTTTCTGGTAGTGGTTTTCAGCAGCTAAACCAGGGAATTTTTCCGCCGTGAATTCTCATTAAATTAGATAAAAATAGGGTTTATGCCGCTTAAATATTAGATCAGATTATCCGATTTGAATCTCAATCTGCACCAGATTTTATCAAATTTGACACGGAGCCAGCTTGCCAAAGCCGCATCCCCGATCGGAGAAAAGGATCAGTGGTGGGGAGCCACACCGATACCCCCAAAGGCAAAAAAAGCACCCCCCCGAACCCGGAGGGGGTGCGATCAAGTCATAACTAGCCCGAAGAAGACGGGTGAAACACATATCGCGGTATGGGCACCGCTAGTAGGGTTTTGGTGCCCAAACCACTACCAGCCTTTTTCTGATTGTTCTAGGACATAAGCGGCCACATCTTCGATTTGGTCGGCAGTCAGACGACCACCAAAAGCAGGCATCGCGCCTTTGCCGTTAGTCACTTGCTTGACGATCGCCTCTGAAGAGTTCATGCCGAATTTCTCCAAGGCATCTTTTTTGAGAGTCTTGTTGGCCATGACGACGTTGTTACCACCCATGTGGCAAGCGGCGCAGTTGGCACTAAAAATCTTGGCGCCGTTGGCAGCATTGCCTGCCATCGCGGGACTGGTGAAGCCAAAAGCAAAGACGGCCAAGCCTAGCAAAATGGCAGATAATAGCTTTTTCAAAGTCGTTCTCCTCTACTGAACTTAGGACAAATCTCATTTTATCCCCCTAGGGGCACGACAAGATGGGATTTTTGCTCACTCCTATAAATTGGGGGATCTATTTTTATTTTGTTGCAGATAAAATACTTGCAATCTAATGAAAAAATGGGGGACCTGGGGAGAGGTGGAGAAAATCATCTGGGAGCCAGAAGGAGGTTTGGGCTTAGTGAGTCAAGGGGAATAGGTGACAAAAAAGCGCAAAGCAGGAGGATTTGACAGGAGGTGATAGTTTAATATTTGATGGGTTGTAGTTAGCCACCATCCCAGAAGACAGTGGGGAATGGGTTTGGCCTTGGGATGTTGATTGGCGAACCCCGTCAGGGGGCGGCGTTAGCCATCGCAGGTAGGTTGGTGGAGTTGGTGTTTGTGCGGGACAGTAGTGCCTCAAAGATCAGCCTTTGGGGTGGAGGACTGAGACTGTGTTAAAGTGCTATTGACACCGATCTCTGACTTAGCTAGGAGTGAAGACAGCAGTGGCAGAGCGACATTCCCAACCAGATGGCTGTGTAGCAGGAAGCTCATTCCAGTTACCCCTCGGAAAAGAGCTGTTCGATCCAGAGCGCTTGGCGGATATCTGCGATGGGGATGTCCAATTTGAGAATGAGGTGGTGCAAATGTTTCTTGAAGATGCCATTTCTCACTTTGAGGCGGCACTGCTGGCGGTGAAAGCTGGTGATTTCCAGCGCTTAGGCAGGGAAGCTCATTACCTCAAAGGTGCCAGTGCGAATATGGGGGCGCATGCACTGGAAGCGATCGCCCTCGACTTGGAGATTCAATCTGGCCAAAATAGCGGGTATTGCGAGCAGACACTCATCTCAGTTTTAGTAAATATCATAGACAAACTCAACCGGTCTCTAGCGGAAATTTTATAAAAAAATTGCTCTTATATAAAATTTTCCTAAATTTAAACTTTTTATACTTGATTATTTTCCAATTATTATTCTCAATTATGTTGCTTTGGTATGGCCAGAATTTTATTAATTGAAGATGATTTAACAACCAGACTAATTCTTAAGCAAGCCCTCCATAATGCTGGCCATGAAGTAATAATTGCAGAAAACGGCGAATCGGGATTAGAAAAAGCTCACCAACTACATCCTGATTTAATTATTTGCGATTGGATGATGCCGGTAATGGATGGTTTAGAGGTATGCCGACAGGTAAAAAACCACCCCAAACTAGCCACGATTTTTTTTATTCTCCTGACGGGGCGAGAAGAAATAGACGATCGAGTAAAAGGTCTCGACAGTGGCGCCGATGAATTTCTGCTCAAACCAATAGACATCAATGAGCTGAAAGCGCGAGTGCGAGCTGGATTACGTTCTGGGAAATTAATGCAAGACCTTTGGCGCAGTAATCAGGCTCTAGAAGAGCTGAATCAGCAGCTACTATATCGCAATCAAATGCTAGAATTAATGTCTCTCACTGACCAGCTCACTGGCTTGTTAAATCGGCGGGCTTTAGAGCAAACCTTGCCCAGCTTAATGCAGGAAATTCGCCAGCAAGATAGCAGCAGTCGCTATCGCTATTTAGGCGTTTTTATGATTGATGTAGATAAATTTAAAGCCGTCAATGATACTTACGGTCATGCTGTAGGAGATTGTGTTTTAAAAATACTGGCATCCCGCTTACTATCGCGGGCTATTCCCAATAGCTCTTTATATCGCTATGGCGGAGAAGAAATTGCCTGTTTATCACCATTCATTAATGACAAAGAAGCTTGGAAGTATGGAGAATCAATGCGCTTAGTCATCGCCAAGGAGCCTTTTGATATATCACCGGAAATGTCCCTAAATGTTACCATCAGTATTGGTGGCGTTATTTGGAGCGCTGACTATCTCCCCAGCGGCACTCCTACCACATCTACTCTGACCTACGCTCATGAATTATTGCATCAAGCTGATATTGCCCTCTACCAAGCCAAGCGGGACGGACGTAATTGCCTACGCATTACAGAATTTTATTAATTTACCTAGTCAATTTTTGTGCTAAGCTAAATAAATCCTAATAATTATAGTCATAACCAGGTATTTATATCAAAATTGGTTAATTTCCTGGATTAACCCCAGTGGCGACTGAGAAAAGTAGTGATGCTTTCAACCCCGTGGTCAACCTTAGCCAGCCCCCTAACCCACCCAGGGAAAGGGACGTAGCCAGATAAAGCCCTGGGATTCATTGGGGGGATGAGGGGGAGAGAAAAGCGCCAGTATTGTCAGTAGGAAATTCAGTTATATTATTGAGGTGTTTTATATTCCCAATAAACCACATCAGCACAGAGGGCAACGAGGGAGGGTGTCAATAGATTTAGGTGTTACCCCCTTTTTTTGAGGTAGGGGAGGCAGAGATTGGGCGGAAAGTTATGGTCAATAGCAATTTGAGGATAAACATTTTCTTATTATAGCTCAAATTTCCCCCAAAATTTACCAACTGTACCGAAAACCGCTGCCAGAGGTAGGGATAAGGCGGCAGAGGGAATAGCCGGGAGGGCTGCCATAGCATTTTGGCTAGTTTAGGTAATATTAAAAGATATATCAAGGTAAAAATTTATCAAAAACACTAGCAATAATGTTCGTTTCTTCCCTCAAGCAGGCAATTGAAGACCGACCGGTGGCAACAAAGGCTGACACCTCGATCGATAAAGTCATATCGATGATGAGTCAATCCAGAGCTAGCTGTGTCCTGGTAGTTGAGGAAAATACACAGTGGGGGGGAGAGGAAAAAGCCAGTGTCAGTCCCATCATCGGGATTTTTACAGAACGAGATGTGGTCAGACTGATAGCCTCCCACAGTTCGCTGAAAGACCTAAAAGTGGCTGAGGCGATGAGCCAGCCGGTGATTGTGTTAAGGGAATCCCCAACGGAAGAGCAAGACATCATCACCGTGTTGAATCTGCTGCGTCGGTATCGAATTCGCCACCTACCGGTTTTGAACCAGGGTGGTGACCTCGTGGGTCTAATTACGCAGCAAAGCATCCGCAGCGTGTTGCAGCCGATCGACTTTATGCGGTTGCGGCGGGTAGGAGAGGTGATGAACCGGCGGGTAATTCACGCCCCCACAAATACTTCGGTACTCCACCTGGCAAAATTGATGGCTATCTATCACGTCAGCAGCGTTGTGCTAGCAGAACCGCTGAAATCCGCTCTCGCTGAACCCTTGGAGGCGACATTTGAGTCTTGGTCAGATGATAGCTGCAAACTTAAACCGGTGACACCGGTGGGGATTGTCACCGAGAGGGATATTGTGCAGTTTCTCAATTTGGGGTTAAATCTGGAAACCCTACCAGCGGAAACCGTGATGAGTGCGCCGTTGTTTCCCATCAAACCTTGGGACTCTTTGTGGGAAGCTCACCAGCAAATGCAAAGGCTGCGGGTGCAGCGGTTGGTAGTGGCGGGCGATCGCGGCGAACTAGCGGGAATTATCACCCAAACCAGTTTGCTACAGGCTCTCGATCCGATCGAAATGTATGCCGAAATAGAAGTCTTACAACAACTGTTACAGCAATCAGAATCCGAGAGAGAAGCACTGCTGGCGCAGTTGATGGCGCGCAATAAGCTGCTCGAGTCCTTAGCCCTAACGGATCAGCTCACGGGGCTGCCCAACCGGCGGGCGATGGATCAGGCTCTCATGCAGCTTTTGCGTTCCTCCGCCGCTGAGGGGGTGTGGCTGTTCATGCTAGATGTGGATTATTTTAAGCGTGTGAACGATACTTATGGCCACCCCACGGGGGATCATCTGCTCAAAGAGATTGCCCACAGACTCGGATCTGCCACCCGCAGTGATAGCTGGCTGTACCGCTACGGCGGCGAGGAATTTGTCTGTGTCGCCACTGGTTTGTCTCAGGAAATGGCCTGGGAGTATGGGGAGTCCTTGCGGCAAGCGATCGCCGAGCTACCCTTCCAGATGTCGCCGAAACTCGCCCTGCCAATTACCATTAGCATCGGCGGCGCCACCATTTCCAACCATCAGGCTGCCGAAAAACAAGCGTTGCTGGATTTGGCCGATCGTGCCCTCTATGAAGCCAAGCGATGCGGGCGCAACTGCATCCGCCTCCTCGGAGGTGAACCACTTCATTACTAAGCCTTCCACCCTATTCTTGAAGGAGCTAGGGGGCGCCGAACCGCCCGGATCTGCGTAGCGTCCTGACCTGCAGCCGCCGAACCCCGTTAGGGGTCGGGCTTAGCCATCGCGATGGCTTCCCCAACCTACGGTTCGCGAGAAGGGGCGCCTTAGCCTTTTTCAAAAGTTTTCGAGCCCCAACCAGGAGCCTTTTGCGCGGCTCTGAGAATGAAAGCCGCAATGCTGTTCACTTGCTCATCAGGCAGCCAAGTTTCTGGCACTTCCCGGCACCAAAAATTCAACTCGCTGCCATCATAAGACATCGGCTGGCGCATATATGCCACCAAGGCGTTGATATTATCCCTCGGCGGCATAGCGCCTTTGAGGGCACTAAGGGATAGAGACACTTGGGGCGCTGGCAGGGTAGCACCACCGACGTGACAATTGAGGCAATGTTGCTGAAACAGTTGCTTACCTTCGAGGAACTGATTTGGCGAAAACAAGCCACTATTGCCCTGCTCATCTACAGTCAAGGCCACCGGTTCGGTGACTTGCAAATACCGGCGGATGTAGGGGTCGATGTCCTCAGCCTGAGCCCGGTTTCCGCTCCAACTCACCCACCACAGGCAAGCCAGACAAACAACTAACAGACAGCGATGCAAAAAACCTGTATACATGCTTCGGTGACACCTGTGCAATCTCGTAGATGTGGAGAGATGGTGTCTATGGGTAATCAGGAATCGGTAATCACCGATGGCAGCCACCTGCTGAAACTCAGCCGCTGGCAATCCTTGGGGTAACAACCCATTCCCAATTACCCATGACGCGACGATCCTTGGGTAAAGAGGATTAACGGTAGGCTTTACCGCCGCCCCATTGCTCGCCAAGTACCTTGGGTTGGATCAAGATGTAACCAGCGATCGCGTATAAATCATCATCCGTGAGATTTCTCATCTCTGGGAAAATATCTGCGCTCTTCAAGCTGGGGTGCAACTCAGCAATTTCGGTTTCCCCATCATAAGTAGTGGGTTTTTTCATGTAATCCACCAGAGCGGCAATGTTATTGCGCGGTGGTGTTGCCAGAGCCAAATCGTCTGGACCGAGTTCCACGTTGGGGTTAGTTTTCGTCACCCCGCCCACATGGCACTGAGCGCACACATCAGTAAACAGGCGCTTACCTTCCTGCACTTGCTTCAAGCTCAGCACCACCGTATCCCCCTGGGGGCTCAACGGCACAGTGCGAACATTATCATCCAATTCCACCGCCGCCGCAGTACCGACAAACAATTGCACCGCCAAGAACACAGTGGCCACAGCGAGCCATAGGTATCTTTTCAACATAGTGGGTCCTCAAAAACACGGGTTTATTTATAATTCGCCGAAAATGGCTTTGCTATATCTGAACTCTGGGCAGAAAATGCCAAACCCCGTTAGGGGTCAGCGCTAGCCAAGAATGGGTCAGCCTTTCACACCGAAAGCGCCACTGCCAGAGGATTGATCATCCCAGCGGCGCCACCAGATCCCCCACCAGTAAATCTGTGTTTGGGCAGGGTTTCCTCCCTCGTTTCCAGAAATGCCAGGGTTAAGGGCGAGTTTTGGGCTCCCGCGTCCGATCGGCGGCGAGTGCAGACAAGATTGCCTTAGCATCCTCTAGCGCCAATTTGGTTTGAGGGTTTTTATAGGTAATTGAGAGCTGCACGCACAGGCGCAGCACTTCCTCCACCGGGAGGTTGTGGTCCTGCGCTATTTCTGCAATCGATATGGAAGCAAAACCCATAATGATTTTTCCCCCGCGCCTCAGATATAGCCATTGAGAATATGAATATCATGCCACTGCATGGTCATTTTCCCAAGATACTGCTCAGTATTTTCTACTCTTGTGGTCACCGCCGCCAGCAGCACCATCGCCAGTTTCTCGCTGCTGTGGAGATTTTTCCCTCTGGGAAGAGGGAAGTAAATATTCTTGAGGGGGTATCAGTCCTCCTCAAGATATGCCAATCTTCACCATCTTTACCAAGCGATCGACTCGCCACTGATAGGTAAATTAGGTATTTTTACACATACGCTTTGTTAGTTGTCATTTGGTAAGGGCGAGAAAGCGAATCGCCCCTACTCACTTGTCCCAAGGCAATTGGTCATTTGACAAAGGACATTGGACTTAGGACAAAGGACAACCTATATTTCCTTTCTGGTAGTCACAGAGGGCTCGGTCCCGTCCAAAGAGGTGGTAAACTCTTGGCGATTCTGCCAGTGGTGAGCCAGGGTGGATGGGGGCTGATGTAAGCAGATGAGTTGAGCCAGGGTTTTTTTCAGTTGGGTGCGGGACACGATCGCGTCAACAAAGCCATGCTGAAGTAAGTCCTCAGCAGTTTGGAAATTTTCTGGCAGCTTTTCCCGAATCGTTTGCTCAATTACTCGTCTTCCCGCAAAGCCGATCGTCGCTTTCGGTTCCGCCAAAATCAGATCCCCCAACATCGCAAAACTAGCCGTCACCCCCCCAGTAGTGGGGTTCGTCAGTACAGGCACATAGAGCAGCCGTTGTGAGCGGTGGCGTTCCAAAGCCCCAGAGATTTTCGCCATTTGCATCAGACTGAGCATCCCTTCCTGCATCCTGGCACCCCCAGAAGCACAGATGACCACTACTGGTAAACGCTCCCGGGTCGCCCGTTCAATTAGGCGGGTCAGCTTTTCCCCCACCACCGAACCCATACTGCCTCCCATAAACCGGAAATCCATCACCCCTAAAGCAATGGGCAAACCGTCCAGCTTGCCAAGACCGGTTTTCACCGCGTCTGACAGTCCGGTTTTTTTCTGATATTCCCGCAGGCGATCGCCGTAGGCTTTCCGGTCCCTAAACTTCAGCGCATCCACCGGTTGCAGCCCATCATCCATCGGGATCCAAGTCCCCGCATCAATAAGCTGGTGCAGTCGCTCCCCGCTATCGACCCGCATATGATGGCCACAGTCCAAACACACCATTTGATTTGCCATCAAATCTTTGGTGTAGGTGAGGACGCTGCACTCAGGGCACTTCGTCCACAGACCTTCTGCGATGTCCCGCTCCTGCCGATCGGGGTCAATTTGCCCCGATTTCCGTCGATTTGCAAACCAATCTAATAGAGACATTTTGCTAGTAAGCTACTTAATCAACTTTTTCTTAACAAGTAATTTGTCACTTGTCATTTGTCATTTGTCATTTGTCATTTGCCCTTTGTCCTTTGTCTGCGTGACAAGGGACAAGCGGACTTGCGGACAAACATCACCCTCACCCCATTGAAGGGGCAGGAGGGAAGAGGTGGGAGTAGGTTGTGATATCTTAATCTATGGTAGTGAGGGATGCGATGGCTACGCCGACCTATCGGTTCGACTTTTCATTAAAAGCCTCTATTTATCCTGAGTATCCCCCCGTCCCCCATCCCCCCCATCTTCTTTGGGGGGTAGTACCAACTAATACCAGGCCGTCCCACCAGGAAACTCCCATGCCCAGAACACAACGCAACGACAACTTTATCGATAAGAGCTTTACCGTGATGGCAGACCTCATCCTGAAGATTCTGCCCACCAACAAGCGGGCGAAAGAAGCCTTCGCCTACTACCGCGATGGGATGTCCGCCCAATCCGATGGGGAATACGCCGAGGCCCTGGACAATTACTATGAAGCCCTGAAGCTGGAAGATGACCCATACGATCGCAGCTTCATCCTCTACAACATCGGTCTGATCCACACCAGCAACGGCGAACATGACAAAGCTCTGGAAACCTATCACGAAGCATTGGAGCTAAACTCCCTCCTCCCCCAAGCCATGAACAATATCGCCGTCATTTACCACCACCAAGGGGAAAAAGCCAAAGAAGCTGGAAAACAACAAGAAGCAGATGCCCTGTTCGACAAAGCCGCCGAATACTGGAAACAAGCGATTCGCATGGCCCCGAATAACTACATCGAAGCCCAAAACTGGCTCAAAACCACCGGTCGGTCCACAATGGACGTGTTTTTCTAAGCATTGGGCTCCCTTGCACTGACCACCCGACAATACCGCTAACCAAAATCATGCTTGACCGAGAGGAAGTGAGAAAAGTCGCTCATTTGGCCCGTCTAGAGCTGACAGACGCCGAAGAAGAGCAGTTCACCATCCAGTTGCGCAGCATTCTGGATTACTTTGACCAGCTCGCCGAACTGGATACCACCAATGTCAAGCCCACCACCCGGGCGATCGAAGTCAGCAATGTGGCTCGTAGCGATGCCCTGCAGCCCTTTGGCGATCGGGACACCATCCTCAGTGGCGCCCCCGACCAAGATGGCGACTTCTTCAAAGTACCCAAAATTCTCAACGAAGATTAATTTCACTTGTCCCTTGTCCCTTGTCCCTTGTCCCTTGTCCCTTGTCCCTTCTCACTTGTCCCTTGTATGAATAGCTAAATGAATATGCAGTTTTCACGTTTATGGCCAACCCAAGGACAAAAGAATCCCTACCCAAGGACAAAAGAATCCCTACCCAAGGACAAAGGACAAAGGACAAATGACCAATGACTAATGACACCTTAAAATTAGGCATAAATTTATTAGCAAAACCGCAGCCATCCGGTGCCTGGGATGTGGTAGATATCCAAGCATCTGGTTTATTGCGAATCATCGGCTGGACTACCGCTAATATCCAGGATATCTCTGCCCCCACAGTCAATGTCAATGGCCAATTAGCCCCTTTAATTAATCGCTTCAAAACTTATCGCCCTGACGTACAAGCTCACATCGCAGGAGCTAGCGCATTTTCCGGCTTGGTGCTGGAATACTTACTCCCTTGGTCAGAGAATCCAGTTAACAGTATTGTCATTACCACCGCCGCAAATGACATTATATTTGCTGGTTCGGGAGAAATTCAAAGTCAACGCCCAGCTTACGAATCACTATTAACCACTGACCAGGTATTACACCGGGAAAATATCTATGGTGTGGGGCCGCCAATGCTGACCACAGCCCCCGTGGTGCTGGAACTGACGAAAAATTTGCCCGCTCCCATTTTAGATTTCGGTTGTGGTAGCGGCGTCCTGGTAAAAGAGCTGAGAGAAATGGGATTGGAGGCTTATGGCATTGAAATAGACCGCCCGATGATTCACCAGTATTTGCTGGAAGCTGCCCAACCTTATGTAACGATTTATGACGGCAGTTTCCCTTTACCATTTCCCGATCGAGCTTTTGCCAGTGTCGTCAGCACAGAAGTCATAGAACACGTGCCAGACTATGAAGCAGCAGTAGCGGAACTGGCGCGAGTAGCCCAGAGTCAGGCAATCTTTACCGTGCCAAATATTAATGCAATTCCCATTTGCTATCAACACGGGGTTGTACCCTGGCATTTACTGGAAGCCACACATTTTAACTTTTTCACCCAAAAAAGTTTGGCCAAGCTGCTCGGTAAGTATTTTGCCGAGGTGGAGTTTGCCCAAGTGTACCCCGTGATGGTCAACGGCACGGAGTTTTATACTTCTCTGGTGGCAATTTGCCAGAAGTAACCCATTGGTCATTGGTCATTGGTCATTGGTCATTGGTCAAAAGTCCCTTGTGACTTGTCACTTGGGATGGGCTGACATACATTAATCTAGAGCTGTGATGAGAAATATTGATGACGATTTGTCACTTGTCCCTTGTCACTTGTCCCTTGTTCGTCATTCATTTGTGTGTCAATATTCAAAGGAAAAATGACAAAAGACAAGTGAAAAAAGACAAGTGACAAATGAATAATGACAAATTCAAAGGATAGATATGACTGAGAATAATCCGAATTTGCGGCAAAAATTGGCGGCACTATTGGAGCGATCGCCCGGTTTGGGGAGTCGTCTGGCCCAGGCGGCGATCGAACTCAAAGAAGCCGGAGTACCACCAGCGGAACTACTCATCGAGCAGCTAACGGCTTACCGCCAGGAATTTGCCAGCTTGCGCGCTGAAGCGATCGCCGCCGCCAAAGCTGTATCTAGCGAACAACTACCCCCCCAAGTTACTTCCCTCAAAGACATCGAAAGACTACTCGCCATCGCCGCCACCCCAAAAGTCGGCGGCGTCCGCGAGGGCGCATTAGAAGTATTAGACCTGGTACTATCTATTATTCACACCGACCAGCCAGACTTTCCCCACCTCCAGTCCGTGCAAGCTCAAGCCTTGACCTTGCGCCAGCAAATAGCCCAAGCACCCCCAGACGCTTTACCCCCAGAAGCCGAAGCACTGCACAGCCGACGCCATACCCTCTGCGCCCTTTTGGCTCTGGTGGACCCACCAGCCGATTTGAATGATGAAAAATGGGGCGTCCTCGTGGAAGTTGTCACCCGCGCCTACAATAAAGCCATCACAGTGGCAGCCGCTCGAGGCAAACTGGTTTATAAAAAATCCCCTGCCCCCCCAGCGCCCTCTACCCCGCCGGTGAAAGAGGCCCAAAGGGCGATGAGCGACTTTCCCGAGGTGATGGTCATCGGCGCCCAAACCGCCAAGCCATCGCCATCATCGGTGTTGAAGCCGCCAAGCGCCCCCACCCAACCGGAGGAAGATGTAATTATCATTCCTGGTTCTGAGGAAGTGAGAGGGACTCAGAGTGATGGGGAAAGATTGATTTTTGGTGCCGTACCCCTAGCCCGGAGCGGTGGGGAAGAGAAACCCGCCCTGGGATTAAAAGTTTTGGTTTCTGTGGAACGCTTCGGCGATCGGGTCTTCAAAGGTGGTGAATTTGCTGGCACCAAAGGCAAAGCTCTGCGCGTGGAAGGCTTTAGCCTCAACCTGGAGCCACCCGTCCCCGGTTTAGGGCTGCGATACATGGCTTGTCTTGAAGGTATCGGCGATACCCCGTGGGTGATGGATGGCGAATTTATCGGCTCCCGAGGCAGCGGTAAGCGTCTAGAAGGATTTGCCGTGGAGCTGACCGGTAATTTGGCCGCCAATTACGATGTTTTCTACACCGCTCACATCCAGAATATTGGTGACACTCCCACTTGCAGTAACGGCAAGTTCTGCGGCACTCGCAGCGGCTTAAGAGTAGAAGCCATGCGGGTTTGGATTCAACAAAAGTAGTCATTTGTCAAAAGTCCTTTGTCATTTGTCCAAGAGTCCCTTGTCCCCTAGAAACCGGGTTTCTAATCGAGATTTTTTGTACCTTAACGCAGATTATCCGCAGAAACCCGGTTTCTTCTCCAAGCGGACTTGTGGACAAATCACAAAAATTATGTCCTGGTAGAAAGACTGGCCAAGAGGCACAAGAGGAGGGCTTCGGTCCACTCGACGACAGCGCCGTAGGTGTCGCCCGTGTGACCACCTAATTTGTGGTTGAACCAGGCACCGGTGAGAATGGCGATCGCGCTGCCACCAGTAGCCATCCCGGCGGCGAAAATCCACCGGTGCGGCGCCAGGAATAATTGCCACAAGCTCAGCAGCAGCAAGATCATCAATCCCGGTAACAAGTCTGAAGGGCGGATCGATTCTTTGTGGATGGCGCCTTTACCTTGGGCGCGGAGATAGGGATAACGAGCGATCGCCACTAACTGTCCCCATCGGCCCCAACCGCCAACCGCCATCAAAACGATGAACCGGTCCGCTTCCAAATCCGTCAGTGCCGCAGTTTTTAAGAGGATGAGGCACACCGCTGCCATCGCCCCAAAAGCACCGGTGACACTATCGGCCATCACCTGGAGGCGTCTTTGGGGGTCTGGCACAGCCAAACCATCGGCGGTATCCATTGCCCCATCCAGATGTAGTCCGCCAGTAATACCGATAGCACCCACCACCACTAAAGCACTGCGGGTGAGTGGAGGCACATCGAGAAACCACAAACCGGCATCAACTAGCCCCAGAATGGCACCAATACCAAGACCCACCAAAGGCGCGAAACGGGCGATCCCTCGAAAATCCAATGTCCAAGACAGGGGCACTGGCAAACAGGTGTAAAAGGCGATCGCCGCCGCAATGCCAGAAAGAAGTTGCCGCAAAACTTGAATCAGTTGTAAATATGCCGACATATCTATGTAATTGATAATTGATAATTGATAATTGATAATTGATAATTGATAATGAAGATGGGGAGACGGGGAGACTCGGAGACGGGGAGACGGGGAGATGGTCCGTAGAGACACGGCATGCCGTGTCCCTACAAGGTGGGAGACGGGGGGACGGGGAGGATGCTCTTAAGTATCAAACCAGACTTGTAAATAATTGATGACGATCGGGAATTTTTGCCACGGATTTTTAACCAGCAGTCGCCCACATATCTGTTACTATTGATCGTATTGGTATCTGTGCCAAAAATTGCCAACAATTATCTCCGGCACGCCCTCACCGAGCCCCAGGGACACGTCAATGCCGTTTCCCTGTTGGCTCGAAGCTGTAGCCAAGAGCGGCTCCGCTCAAGGGATGGCCGCTAACGCGGCTGGGTAAGCAGAACAAGCTCCCACAGGCGCGCCGCTGGCGATATGCTTAATATCGCTCCAATATTGACGGTTTCGGCTGCCATAAATTAAGTATTTATCCCCATTCAGGCAGGGGTAGATAGCATTACTTGCCCTTTGGCCGCTGCGATTTTTCAGCAATTTTGCGGATACCGCCATTGGATTGCCTGTGCCATCATAGGAAATGATCCCAAGGGCTATTGTGATAGCAAAAGACAAAGTAGTTGGGACATATTGGTAGTGGGCGCGGACTCATCCGCTACATACGCAACGGACGAGTGCGCACTGACGGACGTAATTGCCGAAATCTTTACGATTTTGTCCTCAATAGTCTGCTTTTGCTATACCTCTAACTTTGGCCTTAATCTTGATAGAGATTTATCATCTCTGCTCACTCCCTCACCCACCTCTCCAACTGGGGGTGCCCCACTTGCCGGGAGGGTTCATTAGTAAATTAAAGGCAGTTTTTCCATGATTCACGATCGCTCGAACACCCGAATACCGGCTCCGTGCATCATCGATACCGGCATCGTTGTCAATAAGCGCGATATGTTCCAGATCCTCAAAGATTTAGGCCGCGTCCGCTACCTACATTGGCAAGATGGCCAACTGCACGCGGAAGGAGAGGGATACATCATGGAGGTTTTTGCCGACCCAGAGCGCTCTACCTTGATTGCTAATCATACTATTTATCTCAATGTTTACAGTTTTGATTACCTCGAGATGAGAAAGTCTCGGGCGTCTGAATCCTGCTTTGATTTAATTCAAGATGAGCGCAAGGTCAGGCTAATTCCTTTGTCAAATCCCCTCCAAGAGCAACCGCCGCGCAGCAAATTCGATGCCGCAGCTATCGAAGCCGTAGTCGCCGAAGTTCTCTCCGCCAAGTTAGATGCAGACATCGATTTAGATGATGGTATGATGCCTTTTTGAATGGTCAAAAGTCATTTGTCATTAGTGATTGGTCATTTGTCATATGACTAATGACCAATGACTTTTGACCAAAAAACAACTACTCATACAGTAATTTTGACTGGCGTATTTAAATTTGATTGTTTGGCCAAGAGCAGCCAAACTCTAGCCAGAGCGGGCACCTTCACCACTCCTCATGGTGTGGTAGAAACCCCATGCTTCATGCCGGTGGGCACTTTGGCTACGGTAAAAAGCCTGACATCACAGCAGCTCAAGGATACGGGTGCCCAGATGATTCTGGGCAACACCTATCACCTGCACCTGCAACCAGGAGAAAATATCGTTGCCAAGGCGGGGGGCCTGCACCTGTTTATGGCATGGCATGGCCCGATGTTGACCGATTCTGGTGGCTTCCAAGTTTTTAGCTTGAGCCAACTCCGCACCATCAGTGAAGACGGGGTGACATTCCGCTCCACCAGAGATGGACGGATGATCCACATGACCCCAGAGCTATCAATCCGGATTCAGAACGAGTTAGGGGCGGATGTGATTATGGCATTTGATGAATGTCCGCCTTATCCGGCAACTCGGGCAGAAGTGGAACTGGCAACGGCACGCACTTATCGCTGGTTAAAGCGCTGTATGGAAGCGCACTCCAGTGATAAACAAGCCTTGTTTGGCATCGTCCAAGGTGGCGTGTATCCGGATTTGCGGGCAGAAGCCGCCGCGATGCTGGCGGATCTGGATTTACCGGGGTACGCGATCGGCGGCGTGAGCGTGGGGGAACCCGCCGAGCTGATTTCTCAGATTGTGCAGGTGACGGCTCCGGTACTACCAGAGAACAAACCCCGGTACTTGATGGGGGTGGGGACTTATCGGGAGATGGTGCAGGCGATCGCCTTGGGGGTGGATTTATTTGACTGCGTAATTCCCACCCGCTGGGCCCGCCACGGTGCCGTGATGGTACGCGGTGAGCGGTGGAATATTAAAAATGCCCAGTTTCGGGAAGATTTCACCCCCCTAGATGACACTTGTCCTTGTTACACCTGTCAGAATTTTTCTCGCGCTTATTTAAATCACTTATGGCGGGCAAGGGAAATCCTCAGCCACACTTTACTATCGATTCACAACGTCACGGAGTTGGTCCGGTTCACCAGCCGCATCCGGGAAGCGATTCTATGCGATCGTTTTACCGATGAGTTTGGCCATTGGTTGACAGCCCCCCTGCACCCAGGTCTGTGAGCGAAGCCTGTCCTGAGCGGAGCCGAAGGGTCGCACCCCTGCCCCCCTGCCCCCTTGCGGCAAGTAAAAGCGGGGGTGAGGGACTCGGAGACCACCTCTCACAAGGAGCATTTTTGGCCATAAGTTGTTTGCGGGGTTGGGGGATCAACTGATGTTAAAATGTGTTTCAATTATGAGAACTTTGTTGAAGAGGTAAAAAAATACATGGAAGCAGCAATGCTGTTGGCAAAACTGCCCGAGGCTTACTCAATTTTCGATCCCTTAGTGGACGTTTTGCCACTCATCCCCGTCTTTTTCCTTCTGCTGGCTTTCGTCTGGCAGGCAGCGATCGGCTTCAAATAAATCCCCCAAGGCAGGGGGGACGGGGAGACGGGGAGACGGGGAGACGGGGAGACGGGGAGACGGGGTGGGAGGAGAGGGAGGAGAGGGAGGAGAGGGAGGAGAGGGAGGAAGATTGCTTCCCACACTTCCCACACTCCCCACACTCCCCACACTCCCCACACTC
>DVDU01000033.1 GCA_015296065.1 Oscillatoriaceae cyanobacterium M33_DOE_052
AGACACAAAATCCGTAATCACATCCGCCATTTCCAAAGTCATTCCCCCCGTCCCATTACCAATGGCAAACACATCCCGTCCCGTTACCCCAGTCAGAGTATCTGCACCTTCGCCGCCCCACAAATAATCATCCCCAGCCTCTCCAAACAGCTTATCATTACCGCTGCCACCATATATCCTGTCACTCCCGCGACCCGCCAAAATCACATCATCATCATCATCACCATCCAAATAATCCTCCCCTTCCCCACCCAAAATTTGGTCAAAACCGGCGCCCCCAATGATATAATCATCTCCCGCCGCCCCAGATAACACATCATTGCCATCGCCACCTTCTATATCATCTTGACCCTGACGACCATTCATCACATCTCGCCCAGAAGAACCGACCAAATTATCGTCACCACCGGTGGCCATCAAATTGCTGGGAGTGGGCAAACTTCGCACCCAACCCACATTTTCATTATCGGCGATATTGACAATAAGCCCACCAATGGGAAAATTATGATAACCTCTATCTAAACTGGTGGCCACAAACCTGATTCGACTGCGATGGAAACCCTCCACCACATCATCATCCACTGCTGACACCCGCACTACTTGTGGGATATTCCAGTCATCAGGCGTAAATGTCACAGATGGCACATTCACTGTGGTTTCGCCATCGGTGATAATGGCAATATCTATATTGTTTGCGGGTTGGATAGCCAGAACCAATTGATAAATATCCTCACCCCCACCCTCAATCACATCCAGCCGTTGGACTGGTGGTCTTACTCCCACCCCTGGGGTATGATTGATGAAAATGGCATGGGGTAGAGATGGTGTGGTTAATCCATCATTGGTTTCGGGAGAGCCTGAATCAGGCGGGTTATTATCTACAGGTGAGTCATCATCCGTATTGGTGACAGTGACATCCGCCCCATTTATGCCATTATAATTGGCATCGGTGCTGGTGGCAGGTGCCGTGATAATATTGTAGGCGATATCGCGATCGGCGATTAAATCATCTACCCCCCTTACTGTGACAGTTTGGGCAGTATTCCAGTTAGCCGGAGTAAAGGTTAAACTGGGTTGGTTGACTATTCCCTCAGCGGTGTTATCGCTACTGAGGTTAATCGTCACATCAGCCGTGGGTTGGGTATTGAGAACCACGGTAAATGTAGCAGTTTCCCCGGCTTCGGTGGTGGCTAAGCCAGCAGTGGGAGTGACAGTTATCCCTGGGGTTTCATTATCACTGTTGCTCACCACCACATCCGCCCCATTTATGCCATTATAATTGGCATCAGTGCTGGTGGCAGGCGCCGTGATAATATTGTAGGCGATATCGCGATCGGCGACTAAATCATCTACCCCCGTTACTGTCACAGTTTGGGCAGTATTCCAGTTAGCCGGAGTAAAGGTTAAACTGGGTTGGTTTACGGTTCCCTCAGCGGGATTGTCACTGGTAAGGTTGATGGTGACATTAGCCGTGGGTTGGGTATTGAGAACCACGGTAAATGTGGCAGTTCCCCCAGCTTCGGTGGTGGCTAAGCCGCTGGTGGGAATTATGGTGATACCGGCGGTGTCGTCGTCATTGATAGTGATGGTTTGAGCCGTGGTACTTCCCAGCAAAATACCACCAGAAGGGCTACTGATAGTGAAAGTGGCGGTTTCGTTACCTTCATCGAGGAAGTCATTGGCAATATTGAGGGTAGCTTGTCCGCTGGTGGTGCCATCGGCTATAGTTATTTGGGCGGGAATAGTGCTGGTAAAATCACTATTAGAAGCTGTCCCGCTTAAGGCTAAGTTTAGGGTTTGGTTGCCAACTACGGGGCCTGCTGCTGTGGCGGTGAGGGTGATGGCGGTGGTTCCGGTTTCTGTCCCTGTGGTAGTGTTAACTGAGAGATTTACTGTGGGTGGTGGGATGGTAATGGTGAAGGTAGCAGCAGCAGATGTGTCATTACCACTATTAGCAACACCGCCATTATCTTGGAGTTGCACTTGTACGGTGGCTCCACCTGGTTTACCGCTGGGGGTGTAGGTGAGGGTGCCATTGTTGGCGATGTCGGGTAAGGTGGTAAATAGGTCTGTGCCAGATGTAATGTTTACCAAGAAGTCGGCTACTGCTTGGCTGTTTTCGTCAGTGGGAGCGAAACTGAAAGTATTTGCCCAGTTATTGACGGTTTGGGTGGTATTTGTCCAAGTTGTGAGGGTTTGGTTGCCGCTGTTACTGAAGCTGGGAGCGTCGTTGACTGGGTTAATAGTCAGGTTAGCAGTAGCAGCAGTAGGAGCGTAGTTACTACCATCACTGCCATTCCAAGTAAAGCTGCTGTTACCGTTGTAGTCGGCGGCGGGGATAAAAATGAGGTTGGGGATGTTGGCGAGCAGTATTTCTTGGTTTAAGGTGACATTTCCACCGCTGAGTTGCAATGTGCCGTTAGCCGGAAGACTGGTAATTTGAATTTTATTGAGGCTGTCGTTATCAACATCACTGAAGGCGGCGGTAAAGTCAGCG
>DVDU01000125.1 GCA_015296065.1 Oscillatoriaceae cyanobacterium M33_DOE_052
CCTGATGGCCTCGGAAGGGTTCGCCGATGGGTTCTCCCTGGCGGTTCCACAAGCGCAGGGTGTTGTCTGCACTGCCACTGACTATGGTCTGGCCGTCCGGGCTGAAGGCTACGGCTAAGACCGAACTCTGATGGCCGCGCAGGCGATTCTGTTCTCGGAGGGTTTGAATGCTCTCGAGCAAGCTATCTTGAACTGAACTCATAACCTGCCCCAATTGGTCTTGACTCTCTCCCGTCGCCTGGATGGCCAGCAATACTCCCTCTAACGGTTGGGGACTGGTGAGCAAATTTTGCGCCTGGGCGGCTTTGGCTCGTAAGTTGGCAATGGTAGCTTGGCGTTGGGCATTCAGCCAGAGTCCCGTTACCACTGTCAACACTGCCGCAACTGCACTAATACTGACAATGCGGGTGATGCGTCGCTGGCGGATGCTGGTTCTCACAAACTCTGGGGCGGGGGCGGATAGAGGAAAGGTTTCGCCATAGCGTCGGACAAATGCCTCTGCCTCACCTAAATCTAATCCCCTGAGCAATCCCTCGCGGCGTTTGCCTTTGTCTTCCCAGTCTTGGGCTTTGGCTTGGATGTCCTCTTGTTGCCGCCTCACTTCGGGGTTTTCGTTGACCCACTGTTTTAATTGCTCCCAGTTACTGATGAGGGATTCGTGGGCCACATCCACCACGGTGATTTTATCCTCTGGGTTCCTTATGGCTTTGAGTTCCCGGGTGACGATTAACCGCGCTGCTTCTAATTTCTCTAACACAATTTCCACCTGTTCCGGGGCGGGGGGTAAGCCGGTTAACTCGGATTTGCGGACTTGGCGGGCGGTGGTTGTGGTGTTTTCTCCCAGTTGGGTCTGGGTGAGTTTGAGAAATATACTCCGGGTAATCTTCTTTTGTTCGTCGGTCAGGGGCTGATAGACTTTCTCTGCTCGCTTTTGTAGGGCTTTTTGGACGCCGCCTATGTCATCGGCTTGATAGGTTTGGACGGTCAACGATCGCCGCTCTTTATACTGTAGGGCCACCATTTGCTGGAGCAGATCTTGCAATAGGGGCAGACTGCCAGGGGATTTCTGCACATCTGCAACCATGAGGTTTTCCAGGTCTGGAGGGATGTCAACGCCGACTTTTTCCAGGGGTTTGCTGATGGCGTCCCGTAATTCCCCCTCGTTCATTGGGCCAACTATTTCCTTATTGATGTTAATCAGTTTCAACAGTTGGGGATATTCGGCACATTTGCCCAAAAAGTCGTCCCGGATGGTGATGACTACCCGGAGGGAGAATTTTTCTCCATCTTCCTGAGTCACCGAGGGATATCCCCCCGAACCCTCCTTAGTAATGGGGGAGGAAGAGATCGCCCCGCACAAGCAATCCAAAAATTGCTGCCGTTTATCACTTGGACATTGGGTAAACAGTCGCTCAAACTGGTCCACCACTAACACACAAGGGCGGTTGGTCTGGGAAATCAGCCGTTGTAGTCCTGCCGCACCTTGGGCAAGTTCTGCGTTTACTTGTTCTAGGGAGAGATTCTCATCTACCAAAACTTGTGCTAAACTGGCGATGGGGTTCTCTCCGGGTTGAAAGGGTTCATAAATTTTCCAGTTTGCCGTCTCGGAAAAGGTGCTGCCTTTCTTTAATGCCGGAATTAACCCGGCTCGGACGACGGAGGATTTACCACTACCGGAACTGCCCGAAACTGCGAGAAAAGGGTGGTCGTGAATCAAATTCACTAAATTTATCGTTAACTTGCCGCGACCAAAAAAATATGGGGCATCTGCTTCTTGAAATGCCTCTAACCCTTTATAGGGATTAAACCCTTTTTCAATAATATCTGGATGGGTTCCCGGATATACCTCTGGGACAAACAGGATAAGTTCACCGTTTCGATTGCTACATTTTGGCTTTTGGTACAAATCTTGGTTGTTTAAATCATTCCGCCTGACATCTTGCAGCTTATACTTAAAGTTGGCATCGACATACTCCCATAAGGTGTAAGTGCTAATCAGCTTAGATTGTTGCCAGCCTTCCAATAAAGTAGCGGTAAAATAGCTGTGGTCTCCTTCTATTGGTTCAAAAGCGGATTGATTCGCGGCACAAGCTGACATTAAACAGCGCGTCACAATTTCTGAATTTCCGGGGTCAATTTCTTGATAATTAAAGACTTCTCCCCCATGACAGCAGTCCAAAATGACGATTTGCCGTTTTACAGGACTTTGCTCTAATATTTGTCGTAAATCAACGAGAGAGACACCCCATTGATACCATTTGTCATTTTTACCAGAATCGCTGTCATTTTTGGTAGATTTGGTGGTGGCTAAAAAGCCTTTACTTCTGTGACGTTTTTCATATCGCAACCCATGTCAGGCAAAAAAGAGGAAGGCGGTTTCGGGGATGTTGCTTTTATCCTCACCGATGGCAAATAACCACTCGATCGCATTTTCTAACTCCCTACTAGATACCTGTCTATCTGGATTTGGATCGACCCACAACCCAGCCTCACTTGTGGCTGGGGAGGGCAACCCTCTGATTTCGTCAAAGCCAATTTCGCGCAGTCGTTGGGCCACCGCATTGGCATCATTAGCGGGAGTGCGGAGTCTTCCTAGCTTGAGATAACAGTTAATGCCCACGACTAAGGCTCTTTTCATTTTCCCCTCCAGGCGCTAATATGAGAGTAGCCCGCTCATCCGCTCCCTCAACCCGTTGACCAAACCAGTTGGTTCGGGAGCTGAGCCATAGTTGCCGCTTTAATCGTAATTTAAACCCCTTTACCGCCCAATGACAACCAATTTTGACAAAACTTTACTGGCTTTTTTGCTGGCCCTCTACCAGCTAGAACCTGCCCTCACGGATGACGAACTGTATGCTTTAGGCGAGGTGGGTGATGCTCTGGGCGATCGGTCGGTTGATGAGGATGAGGACTCAACCATTATCGCTGACATCGAGGCAATTGCCGCAGCCAATCCCGCTTTAAAGCTTCTTTATCAAGAAGCAATGACAAAACTGGCGCCTCTAGATGGAGAGCAATTATATCATCGGTTGCCGCCGAAAAATCTCCTAGAGCAGCAACTGGGTATAACCAGTAATGGCAGAGGTTATATTCCCCAGGGAAAATCGAATCAAAACAATACCGAAGTTGTTAATTTCGCTCGGATGGTGATGACGTGCGATCGACCGGACAAAAGTGTGAAAAAAATCGATTCTTTGGCAGAGTATTGGGAATTACCCCCTACCCCGATATTTTAGCAGGATTTCCAGGACAAGGTAGCTACCGTGTCCTGGAGGCTGAGTCTATTAGTTAGCCGGAGAATTGGCGTCTAGAATTTGCTCAAATTCGGCAATAGACCCGATAGAAATAGCCCGTTTTAGCAGGTCTTTGAGAATGGCGATATCGGCGATTTGATTCACCCGGTTAGTCAAGTCCAGTGGCACGGAATTAAACCGCACGGTCAGCACTTCCAACACATTCGATCGAGCCGTTTGGAGCATTCCTTGTTGCAGACCGGTTTGCATTCCTTCCTGGCGACCGGCTTCCATTGCGCGACGTTCAATATTGCTGAGAATCGGCATTTTTCGTGACTCCTGATCCTGTTGGAGTTTGGTATCGAAACTTTGTTGCAGTGATTCGGGTAGCGTCATCATCCAGTCGAGCCATCGAAATAACTGGATGAGGACACGGCAGCTAGCTACCGTGTCCTAAAGGCTGAGTCTATTAGTTAGCCGGAGAATTGGCGTCTAGAATTTGCTCAAATTCGGCAATAGACCCGATAGAAATAGCCCGTTTTAGCAGGTCTTTGAGAATGGCGATATCGGCGATTTGATTCACCCG
>DVDU01000051.1 GCA_015296065.1 Oscillatoriaceae cyanobacterium M33_DOE_052
ATACTACCCCCATTCTCTATGTACTCTATGACTCGTTTTCTCAAGTCCAGACTATAAGCCATTCTGACCCCTCCCTCATAATTCTTCTCAATTTTAGCACATCTGGCTTCCCTCTCACTCTTATTTGAAATGACTATAATTTATCTTCGATAATTTCTACTAAACGACGGGTAGCATCTAGGGTTGACTGTGAAGATTCTTTCCGCCTGACATCACCAGAATGGGCGACAAATTCACTGTCACTCTCATCAGAACTGTCGCCCAATTTCTTTTTTCCGGTTAAAAAATAAGTGCGCATCTCCCCTTTGCCTTTGACTTGGATGGCGCCGCGCTTTTCAAATAAGAATTCTGATTTGATCAGCTCGTAGGTGGCAGAGCTGATATGAATCGTGCCCGCTAAACCGTGGGACTCCATGCGGCTGGCGGTGTTCACCGTATCACCCCACAGGTCGTAAATGAATTTTTTGATGCCAATGACTCCCGCTACTACCGGGCCGCTATGGATACCGATGCGGATGCTCAGGGTTTTATGATATTTGGCGTTGAATTCGGCGATACTCGTCTGCATATCCAAGGCCATTTGCGCGATCGCCTGGGCGTGGTCATCTCTGGGCACCGGCAATCCTCCCACCACCATATAGGCATCACCAATCGTTTTGATTTTCTCCAAACCATGCTTTTCTGTGAGCCGGTCAAATTGAGAAAAGATTTTATTGAGAATCTCCACCAATTCAATGGGATTCAAACAAGCAGCCATCTGGGTAAAGCCCACGATATCGGCAAACAGCACCGTCACATCATTAAAGCTCTCGGCAATAATAGCAGATTCCTGTTTCAGGCGAGAGGCAATTTGTTCTGGCAGGATATTTACCAGGAGGCGCTCAGTTTTTTTCTGTTCTAAAAGCAAGGCTTTTTCGGCGCGCTGACGCTGAATAAACTGGCCGAGTTGGTTGCCGATCGCCGCCGCCGTCGAGAGCAAGTCCTCATCCACTTCCACCACGCCCACGCTGCATAAAACTATCACCCCCAACACTTCCCCACCGCTCTGGATGGGAAAAGCCAATGCCCCGCGCATTCCCACCACAGGCGGGCTCTCAAATCCATCGAGCTGCCACTGGGGCTCCCCGGTAGCCCACACTCGCCCCGCCAAACCTTCCCCAAAAACCGCTAATGTGAAAGGTTTTGCCCGTCTATCTGTATTTACAGGCGTAATTTTCGGCCAGATATCCACCCGCCGCAATCTCGGTCCTGGCTCCACCATCCATAGTTCCCCCCCATCCCATCCCGTGTTTTCGGCGATCGCCGCCAAAGTTCTCACCAGCGCCTCCCCCACCTCCGGTCCCTCAGAAAGAATGCGATTCACCGTATTTTGCGCCGCTTGGCGCTGATAGCGGCGTTTTTGTGCCGTCACATCCCGACCGATATACACAAAATCCCATGCCGACTTTTCCGCTCCAGTCGCCCTTTCCCGCCCCGCCCCCTCAATATCCGTCTCCAGCAAAGAGCGAGAAAATGAAACCGTCAACCGGCAGCCCCCTTTGGTTTGGCAAAGCATATCTGCACCGTTCCACTCCTCATCGCCAGACTGAGGCACAGTGGGGAGCATCCGGTGCCGCTCCGAAGGAGCCACCAGCACCGCGATCGGCATTCCAATTAATTCCGCTGCCTCATAGCCGAATAAATTTTGCGCCGCCTTATTGATAGTTTTTATCTTCCCCTCAGCCGTCGTGACAATCAGGGCATCCGCCATAGAAGTGATAATTTTATCAATATAATCTTTCGCTTTATTTAAAGCTAATACTAACAATTCCATTTCATTACTGGCCTGGACCAATGTTTGCTCCAAAGCCATCTTGTCCGTCACTTCCTCAATGCCCAGCAACCACCCGTCAAAATTTTGCTCATGGTGGGCGATCGCGTGCAAATCAAAATATAGGTGCGCCCCCCCCTCGCCCACCCGGCCAATCCCTTTCAACTCAAACCGGTCTTGGTTCCCCGCCAGCACATCCTCCAAGATATCTTCCATGCCGTATAGTTCTGGAAACGCTTGCCGCACATCCTCACCCACCGCCAAATCCTCTGGGACATCGGCAAACCGCTCCAATCCATCAGATATTTCCACTATAGTCAAATTCCGGTCTGTCACCAGGTATTCCATCTGGCGGAGGAGCAATAATAATTTGTTTAAAATTTGATTCATTTGATTATTTTGTAATGATATAATACTCATTATATCCCAGACATTTTTTTTGTCAATTATTATTGCCCACCTGGAGCCGCCATCAAATCTGACTAAATTTCAGGCAGTGGCTGCACCTTGAAGGGAATCACCACCCGAAACTGAGTCCCCACCCCAACTTCACTGACAAAAGAAATCCTGCCCCCATGCAATTCCACACACTGCTTGACAATGGCCATTCCCAGACCCGTACCGGGAATATTGCCCGCATTTGTCCCCCGGTGGAACGAATCAAAAATCCTGGGCTGGTCGGATAGTGGGATGCCAATGCCCCAATCTTGCACCAGAAAAATCACCTCTCCCGCCCCATAAATCAAGTTAAACAGTACCGGCGTTCCGGCTGGTGAATACTTGAGCGCATTAGCCACCAGATTGCTCAAGATGTGGCGCAGCAACTTGCGATCCATATAAGCGATCGTGTTCTGACTCTCAGCCACAAAATCAATCTGTCTATCTCCCGCCAGATTGATTTCAAACTCAGCGACTAAATCTCGGCAAAAGTCCTCCACATCCAGCCAGTCTGGCTTAAACTCCAGCTTCCCCGCTTCCGCTTTTCCTAAAATCAGCACATCATCTAACAGTTGCGTCATCTGGTTAACCGAGTTTTGAATCCTGGAGATGTGAGTGATCAGTTTTTCATCCTTGTATTTCTCACAGTAAAACTCCAGCAAATCCGCCGAAGATATAATCGTACTTAAGGGAGTTCTAAACTCGTGGGAAGTCATGGAGACAAAGCGGTTTTTTAGATCCATCAATTCCCTTTCTTTCTCCATAGCTAGGCGCAATTTTTCTTCAGAGCGCTTGCGTTCCGTGATATCCCTCCCAATATACACTAAATCCTGAATTGCCTCAGAATCACTTTGAATAGCAGCACAGGAAAATGAGACAAATAATCTAGCGCCGCTTTTCATTTGGCAGACCGCCTCTACATCCCGCACTAACTCCGTACAACCAGAACCCATAGCCATCTGAACCGGCCACAATTGGTGATCTTCAATAATGTGAGAAATATTACTGACCCGCAATTCAACGGCGGTGTATCCGAATAATTTCTGGGCAGCGGCGTTTGTGGTTTTGATTTTGCCGGTACTATCGGTGACAATCAAGGCATCGGCCATTGAAGTGATAATCTTATCGATATAATCATTGGCTGCTACCAGAGCATGAGATAACAAAGTGGCTTCCTTAGCCACCTGCCCCAATTCTTGCTCCATTGCCATCCTTTCTGTGGCATCTTCCAATAAAATAATCAGCCCGGTTTGAGGGTGGACATCCGGCTGGGAGTCATCAGCAATACAGTATAAATCAAAATATAAGAGGGAGTGAGGCTCCCTCAGGCGGGCGATTCCTTTTAACTGGAAATTGGGTTGCTTTTCTTCCAACACGGCTCGGAGAATATATTCGACGCCAATCAGTTCGGGAAATTCTCGGCGCACGTCCGTCCCTATATCTGGGTTTTCGCCACTGTCGGCAAACCGATACACCCCGATCGAGGCTTCTTTGATGAGGAAGTTGGCATCTACTTCCAGGTACTCTAAGCGGCGGGGCGCCATGAGTTTTTGCCAAAGCCCTTTCATTGTTTTTGGTTTAGATAATTTTCTCTGCTAGAGACTGAAAGATGTTATCTACGTCTTGGCCGGTTTTGGCAGAAGTGGCATAAATGCCTAGCACTTTTGGCTGATTGGTGAATTGGTACTGCGCCAGGATTTTGGCCAATTTGGCTTCCTCAATCAAGTCAGATTTATTAAAAGCTACCATAATTAGCCCTTCTGGGTTCACAGATAAAAAGAGCTGAATATGATCCTCTAAGTGTTCTATAGTATCTGGTCTCGTCACATCAGCTACCACCAAAATGCCTTTAGAGCCTTGTAAGTAACTAGGCGCGATACCCTTAAATTTAGTGCTACCTTCTAAGTCCCATATCAGCAGTTGTACATCGGTTTTTTCAGCTTTGTTTGCCTCTACTGCTACAGTTTTGCGAGAAATTTTCACTCCCACCGTTGAGAGATACTGATCGCTAAACTGACGTTCAACGAAGCGGCGAATCAGGCTAGTTTTCCCAACGCTAAAATCACCCACCATGCAAATTTTTTTAGAAATCATAACCCCGATCGATAATAGTACAATTAGCAATAACAAGCAGAAACATGCCGCACCATAACTGGTGCGTTGCGAGGCTCTCACCCTTCCAGCAGCCTGTTACCCCAGTAGGTCAGTATAGCCTGAAGCTGTTCCTTACGTACAGGCTTGCTTAAATAATCATCCATCCCAGCGGCGAAACACTTCTGTTCATCTTCCTTCATCGCACTGGCAGTCATGGCAATCACCACCGGACGGTTGGGGGCAACCTCCCGTGGTTCCCCAGAATCACCATTTGAGTGCTGGTAGCGGCGGCGAATTTCCCGAGTTGCCTCGTAACCATCGATAATCGGCATTTGGCAGTCCATCAAGATAATGTCATAGGCAACTTTATCCAATCTCTGAAGGACTTCTGCCCCATTGGCTACTACATCGGCTTGATAGCCCAAGCGCTCCAACTGCTTGAGGGCTACTTTTTGGTTTACCATATTGTCATCTGCCAGCAAAATTCTCAATTTTGGCAGGGGCGGAGCCGGATGAGCTGGTAACTCTGAAGGAAGAGCCGGTGAGGGGGTGACACCTGGGGCAGTTTGATTGGTTTGTGTTTCTGGGGGATAAGTAGTTGCGGAAATCGCTTCTAGGAGTTTGGATTGCTTGAGGGGTTTCACCAAGTAGCTGGTGAAACCGGCTTCGATCGCTCGCTTCACATCCTCCAGGCGGTTGCTCTTCAGGAGGGCGATCGTCCGTCCAGGAACCGCCTGGGGCGACATCCCCAGCAATAGCTCCCCGCCCCAAACAATCCCATCCGTCAGCCCCAAATCCCCATCCACCAGCAGCACATCCCACCGCCTTCCCGGCTCACCAGGAGCCGTCAAAACCTCTACCGCTGCTGCTGGGGTCGCCGCTTCCGCCACCGCCATCCCCCAAGAAGATGCCACCTCCCGCACCACCCGCCTAGTCGTAGCGTTATCATCTACCACCAACAAGCGTTGCCCCACCAAATCTCGGGGTGGTGTTGCCCCAGGTTCCGGTTTCACCGACAAAGCAAAGGGAATTTCTACCCAAAATCGGGAGCCCCGCTCTAACTCACTTTCCACCCCGATTTCTCCCCCCATCAAGCCCACCAACTGCTTGCAAATCGCCAACCCCAGACCAGTGCCTCCATACTTGCGCGTCGTCGAAACATCCGCCTGGGCAAAAGCCTGGAACAGTTTTTGCTGGTCGGCGGGACTCATACCAATCCCCGTATCTGTCACCGCCAAACCAACCCGAGCGGTGGTAGCACTCTCCTCTACCAGAGTCACCTCTAGCGTCACTTCCCCAACATCAGTAAATTTAATCCCATTCCCCACTAAGTTAGTAATAATTTGCCGCAGGCGCATTTTGTCTCCACGCATTTGCCGGGGCAGATGGGGTGGGAGCAAGCTGGCAATTTCTATTCCTTTAGCGTGAGCCGTAGGAGCCAGCATTTCTACCACCTCTTCCACAGAAGCAATCAAGTCAAAATCATGGCTTTCCAGCTCCATCTGTCCGGCTTCAAGTTTGGACAGGTCTAAGATTTCATTAATCAGGGATAGGAGGGCATCGCCGCTAATTCTAATGGTTTCGACAAAATCCCGCTGTTCGTCGTTCAGTTCTGTTTCTAACAACAAGCCCGTCATGCCTAAGAGGGCGTGCATGGGGGTACGGATTTCGTGGCTCATATTCGCCAAAAAGCTACTTTTCGCTTGGGATGCCATTTCCGCTTCCCGGCGGGCGAACTCCAGCACTTTTTGGGCTTCTTTACGAGCCGTTACGTCCCGCCCTACATACACTAATTCTTGCGATAAATTCAGCTCAGTATTGATGGCGGCACCGGAAAATGATACTACTATCTCCGTCCCTTCTTTGGCTAGGCAAACTACTTCTATATCTTTAAAGATTTTCCCAGGCGTGGCAAATTTTTGCTGGGCGTTATACCAAAATCTGGCATCATTGATAATTTTGGAAATATGGGCATCGATTAATTCGTTTCTGTCATAACCGAATAAGTCTTCTGTGGCTTGATTAATAGTTTTAATTTGCCCATTGATTGTGGTGACAATCAGGGCATCTGCCATTGAGGTAATGATTTTATTGATGTAATCTTTGGCTGATGCTAGGGCGTTATAGAGCAGACTGGCTTCGTTTGACCTCTGGACTAAGGTTTGCTCTAAAACCATCCTTTCGGTCACGTCTTCAAAGAAAATCATCAGCTTTTTTTTGCCCGTATCCTCATCTTCATCGTCGATGGCATACAGGTCAAAATACAGAGGAAGTGTGTGGTCAGAATAGCGGGCAATCCCTTTTAATTCAAATGCTGGCTGCTCTCCGTGTAAAACTTCCAGGAGGATATCTTCGACTCCCACCAGTTCGGGAAAACTAGCGCGCACGTCTTTGCCGTGTCTGACTTTTTGACCAGCATCGGCAAACCTTTGCACGCCATCAGATGTATCTTGGATGGTAAATTTTTCGCTAACTTCCAGATATTCGATGCGGCGGGGGGCGAGGATTTTCTTTAAAAGGGGCTTCATCCTGGTTGCGTCATGTAAATAGTGGCAGTGGAAATAATCTTGCTTGAGGTTGTGATGTGCTGCTGTGAGCTGTTTTGCGGTGTCAGTGGCAAAATCAGTGACCAAAGATCACCCCGATCGCTATTGCGGTTGTGCCCGATCGCTAGGAACAACAACCGTTGGGATGACCTCAAACCGGACGCAGCGACTCATCCACAGGGGTTCGTCCGATTTTAAATCCGCCGGAGAACTGGCATAACCTGCCACTTGGAGACGATCGCCCGCCACTCCCAGTTCCACCAGAGCCTGTTTCACCGCCGTGGCGCGGTCGATCGCCAGTTTCTGATTAATTTCCGGAGCGCCGCTGGGGTCCGTGTGGCCAACCACCCGCAGTATAATTGTGGGGTCGGTTGCCAAAAAGCTCTTAAGATCTTCCAGTTGGGATTTGGCTTCTGCCAAGTTTAAACTAGCAGCTCCAGGAGCAAAGTAGATGCGCGAGGCGATCGTCAACTCTTGCAACTGCACCCCCACCAATGCCGAATCTACCCCAGGAATTTGATCGAATGCCTTCAAAATCTGCCGTGCCCGTGCCACATCCTGTACCTGACCCTCCACAATCACTGTGGAACCAGTGTAAGTGGTAGTAATCTTAATTCCGAGCATTTGGTTGAGTAACACCGTTACCCGTTGTACCTCCGCCCTCACCAGTACGGGGTCTGGTGGCACCTGCACCGCCAAAATCTGATTTTCGATTTTTTTCTTGGGCACCGCATTTGCCGCCAATAGCCCTGCTTTTTGGCGCAGACGCTGGTTAGGCAACTTGCCTTCTAGACGCACCGTACCCCAACCCGCATCGGCGCTGAGACGATATACGGACAATTCCGGCGCCTCAGCCAAAGCTGACATCACTTTTGCCTCTGTGTGAGCGCCGATCGCATTGGCGATCGACCACACCCCCATACCGAATAGTACCACTGCCGCGATCGCCAGCAGAGACACCGGTTTTTTCTCGTCATGATTGGAACCCGATCGGTGGAATTTCTGCCAAATCAACCCATCGAGCAGGGTGTGAATCCCTGGGGGCACCGAATCAGAATCCCCATCAAACCCTTCCATCTGTTTATCGTAATTTTCCACGATCGCGCTGAGAGTTCCCCGCAAGTTCTTAATGAACTCCTTGGGCACCACACCCTGACTCACCACCGCCAGATAGCAATACCCCGCCACCTCCAGCAGCAGCTTAAAATTGTCATATTCAATTTCGTTGAGTTCCGAGACATTGCCACCGGGCGCCATACACTCGCTAGCAAAACTGCGAATTGCCGTGAGCATCCCTGCAATCATATCCGACTCCAGGCGCTCATCCTCTGACGGTTGCACCTCAGCAATCACCAACCCAGAGCCTTTGTGAATCAGAAACACCGCCTTCACCGTAAACGGGCTCGACTCACGTAAAATCAACTCCGCCTCAGATACACCCTGCATCTTGGCGCGGAGTTTCCGTTGTACCCCCTCCATACTCAGGGTATTTTCCACCTTGGCGTTGATTTCTCGGACAACCTCCCCCATGTATTTAGAAATCGTATTACCAATTACCGGGTAAAGAGCATCCACCATCGCATCCCGTTCCAGACGGATTTGCTCCTTAATTGCCCGCCCCATCGCCGGTCCGAGCGCCTCGGCTACTTCGTCGGGAGCTTCTGTAATATGTTGGGAAATTGCCTCTGGAATCAAAGCTGACAGCGCCGCACTCATCGCCTTGCGGTCCTGCTGGCTCCTTTCCATAATTACCCGGTCAATCACAGGCACCATCGCATCGAAAATATTCACCTCCGACTCATATGCCTTCCCCTTGAGCAGCTCTGAAATCAACGGGAGCAGGGGGTCGATCAGCTCTGTGGGCTCATACACCTGCTTTTGGAGCTGTTGGAGTTTTTGGTTGAGCTGGATCACCGTTTGCTGCAAACCCGCCACCTTTTCGTCCACCTCCGAGTCTTGCCAAGGAGCCAGCAAGCTGACCAAATCTTTCGCCTGTCTCAGAGTCAACGCGGCTTGCTCTTCAGAGTTCGGGGGCGGTTCCACCTTGGTTAACTTACTGGTAGGAGGTGGTGGTAGTTGCTCCTGGGGTGGTGATGGTGATGGAAAGGATTTGGGGGAGAAATGTTCTCGCATTTCATAATGCTGGAGCGCTGTTTGCAGGCGCCCCTGCCGCTTCTCCCTTTCTTGGCTCGCGTTTCTCTCATTGATGTTTTCCTCCGGTGGCGCTAGTAACTCTTTTGCCTCCGATGCTCCCGGACTTGCCGTGGTGATGGTAGTTTCCGGGGGCGTTAGCGCCTTCTCCAACCCCCATAGATCCCCATTGGTGCTGGTTTGTGACTCCGGCGCGCTCTTCCGTTCTGGTAATTCCCCTGACAGCGCTAAAGTGCGATCGGGATTCTTGTCCAAACCGGGCGCTTCTGGCACTGGCGCGGCGTCTGGCTCCTCAGCAGTTTGCAACTCAACCAACACGTCTAGCAACTGTGCTAGCTGTTCGTTGACCGCTTGGGGATCGCGCACCCTTGATTCTGTCATAACTATTACTCCCAAAGTGATGTCAGCTCATTAACTTGGCCACTACTGACAATCCCAATGCCGCTGCAGTGGTAATGCACAAAGCAGCAGATGGGGGGTTGGAGGAGGCGAGTGATGCTTAACCCTGGCGTTCTGGCAGGAGCAACTCTGCATTCCTCTTGCTTTCGGAGGGTTCTTTGGCATCCACCACCAAATCCGTGCCTTTCACCCGCATGCACAGTTCAAACAGCAGTTCCGCCAGATAATCTCGCGATAGCTTCGCTTCACCTAAATTGGTATAGCGTTTGTCTAGCTCTTTGAGCAGCTCGCTTTTCACAGCATCAATTTCTTGCTCCAGGATTTGTCTGGTTTGAGAAATTCTTTCCTGTAGCGAGTTGGCCTGACTTTTGAAATTTTTATCGATCGCCGCAATACTGGTAGAACTGATTTGCGTAGAGCGATCCAACTGTTGTCTTATATCGTCGATTTCTTCATCAGCAGTTGCTGACAGGTATTTGAGTTTTTTCTCTATTGAATTAACTGCCACGCTTAATTCGGCAGAGAACTGGTTTTTTAGTTGTTCTATGCTAGTTTGCATTTCCTGTCGGACTGCCCCCAATTCCGACTCAATCCGGATAAAGCGATTTTCATAATCTCGGATCCGTTCTCCGAACAGCAGATCGCGAATCTGGTCTAGGTTGCCCAGTTTTTCGCGCATCTCGTCTCTGATGGCGTCGCCCATTCTTATACCTCTTGAGGATAAAACACGATTGCCTAACGATTTTATATTATCTGTCCCATTTTCGGAGCTGCATCTTTGTCACCACTTGGCAGCAAGTAGCCCATCACCCTATGGAGATTTTACCATTATTCATCGGTTATTTGAGCTGTAGCCATATCGCGGTGACGGGGAGACGGGGAGCAGGGGAGCAGCGGTTCGGCTTCGCTCACCGACCGGGGAGCAGGGGAGCAGGGGAGCAGGGGAGCAGGGGAGCAGG
>DVDU01000112.1 GCA_015296065.1 Oscillatoriaceae cyanobacterium M33_DOE_052
ACCAGACTTAAATGACATAGAGCATGATTTTAGTGCTTTAAAGAGAGCCAGAATGTATGCACATCCTGACAAATCTATCGACGAAATTATCCGAGAGTATTGCGCTCGATAATGTCTCGCTTTTATTTGAAATAACTATAAGAAACTCATAAGCGGTGACGCCACCACCACTCTCCTAGGCAGTAGAAAATCACTATCCCTAGTAAGCTGGCACCCATGTCGAATAAATTATAAGTGCGGTGGGGTAAAATTTGCTGTAGCATTTCTTCCATCACCGTAAAGATGGCAAAAACTAACGGACCGAGAGGCAGGGGATAGCCCACTAGCACTAACATCCGCTGCCCCAAGGCGCGATGACTGACGAAAGAACCGATCCCGTATAGCCAGAAGTGTCCGATCAGATCGTAATGGGGAATTTTTGAGAGGAGCGCCACGGGGAGGATACCGAAGTCGGCGGCTAGCATAATGCCTAATAATAGCCCGAAATAGCACCAGCCTGCCATCAGCCATTTTCGGGATAATTTGACGGGGGTTTTTCTCATGTTTTGATGAGATAAGTAGGTCAACCTAAAAAAATTGCCCAAAATCCAGAACCTGATTTGATTGGGGGTTTAATTATGTGGATTTACTTACTGCGTGCTACATAATTGCACTTGGTCAGTTTTGATGCTAGCTTGGAGCAGATAAACGGTCATTTCGCCTTTGCCTTTCACATGAATATTTCCGCGTTTTTCAAATAAATATTGGTGCTTTAACTGTTGGTAGGTGGCTTCGGTAACTTGAATGCAACCGGGCAGGCCATGAGACTCCATCCGACTGGCGATGTTCACCGTATCACCCCACAAGTCATAGATGAATTTTTTGATGCCGATGACTCCGGCTACTACCGGGCCAGTATGGATACCGATGCGGATATTGAAAGAGCTACCGGTTTCGGCATTAAATTGGCCGATCGTCTGCTGCATTTCTAATGCCATATCTGCCATTGCTTGGGCATGGTCGGGACGGGGTATGGGAATACCGCTGACAATCATGTAGGCATCACCGATCGTCTTGATTTTCTCTAAATTATACTTCTCGGCTAACAAATCGAATCGGGAAAAGATTTCGTTGAGCAGGGCCACCAGTTCTGTGGGCGGTATTTGGGTGGCCAATTGGGTAAAACCGACGATATCGGCAAATAATACGGTGACTTCGGCAAAGCTGTCGGCGATCGTCTGTTCTTCGTGTTTGAGGCGATCGGCAATCTGTTCCGGGAGGATATTCAGCAGCAGGCGATCGACTTTTTGCCTTTCTAGGCTGCATTCGTGAGCTTTGGACTCCAAAGCTGCGAGCATGGTGTTAATGGATACAGCCAAACTAGAGAGTTCATCTTCCCCCATCACTGACACTCGCTCGGACAACTGGGTAAAGTTGGTAATGTGGCGGACACCCACGCAGAGACTGGAGAGACGCTGGAGTAGTATTTTTTCCAGCAGCAGTAGGGATAATGGGATGAATAAAATCCCTACTCCTAATATAGAAACTATCAGATAGCCTAGGCTCTTTTGTCCTTGGCGGTAAATTTCTCTGGGCAGGTCAATTTGCAGTAGTAACGCCGGTTGGTTATGAATGTCTGGTAATACGGTGTAACCGGCCATTGTTTCCCGATTCAATGCCTGCACTAATATGGGTTGGGTAACTGTGCGGTTTATTTGGTTGGTGATTTGTTGTAGCTTAGCGTCGAGTTGGGGGTTGTCTAGGCGGTAAGTGGTAATGCTTAGGTGGGTGAGCTTCTCCAGACGATCGATTTCCCCTGTATCGAGGTAGCGGGCAAAAATCAGGGTGCCTCCTGGGGTGCCTTTGCCTTCCGTGGGGAGGACCGGACCTGCCGCCATCGCCATTGGGTCACTACCTGGAATCAGCAAAATTCCCTGAAAGTTGGGGTTTTTCCCATTTTCCCCCAGTCGTTGGAGTAGCTGCGGCGGGATGGGAATCGCTTTTTGGTCTTGGAAGTCGTAACCTTTACCCAAAACCAGCTCCCCTTTTAGGTTGAGCAACAGGATAAAATTGGTTTTCAGGAGGTGGAAGTCTTCGGGCCGCAGGTTGCGGTTAGGATATTGGGCGTTAGGGTTGGTGATGAAAGCATAGGTTTCATCCCACACTGCCCGCTCGTAATGTATTGCTTTATACTCGTCTAGGTAGTTGAAAAAGGCACCCCGCACGCGCTCGACATTGCGCTCGGCCTCTTTTTTTTCTAATTGGGTGAAGCCATCCAGGACAATGGTGGAGGCGACTAGGTGGAGAACGCCGAGCAACCCCGCCAAGGTGGAGGCGATCGCCAGCAGTGTTTTATTGCGGAGATTCATGTCAGCACCCAATAACAAAGATGGCACCACTGGAATTATGACATGTCCACCACCCGATCGCCAATTCAGTCCCTACTTAGTTAACTTGTAGGGTGGGCAGTGCCCAACCAGTATTGCTAATGTGAAAATGCTTTTCGATAAGGCACTGCCCACCCTACTTAGAGTAGAGCGATCGGAGAATATTTCTACTCACCAAGGTTTCAAACTGGCGGCTGACAGCTTTTGCCGCCACCGCATCCACCATAACCACGCCCGCTTCAATATTCCGTTGATGGGCGGCTTCGGTGAAATTGGCCGAAGTGATGAATAGCCGCTCTTCATCGATAATCAAACATTTAGCATGCAAACAAGTCAGGGATTTGGTTGTTTTCGCCAAAGATTCTGGATAATAAAATACTTCGGGGAGGCGGTGTCCCGGCCAAATTTCATTTTGGAATTGCTGGGCAAATTCTTTGATTAAAACTGCCTCCGAGGTATCGCTTTTAAAAGGGCGTTGGATGTTGAGAAACATCCTGACCTGCAAATTGGGCAAGGCATCCAGCCGCCTTGCTAGGATTCCGAATAGTTCCTGGGCTTTTTTGCCTTTATCAATGGCATAGCTGGCAATGAGGACACTAGACTGAGCTGAGTTAAACAGCTCTTGAACCACTACAGCCGTATCCCGCGTTTCTGAGCCGGGGACTTCGCAACCAGTCCACACTAGGTTAACACGGTTTTTGCTTTCTTGGAATGATTTTCTTTCTTCTGCTAGCAGTCGCAATGTATAAGCAATATGCTGATTTGTCATCCCCATTACACCCAGTTGCTCTAGTTCGCTGGCGATATCTGGGGCGAGGGATGATGGCACATAACTGCTAAGATGTAAAGGGAGGAATGGGGCAGTTATCCTCCCCGACTCTAGGGCGGCGGCTAGGTTGAGCAAAGCTGGGCGGCTTAATTGATGAAAAGCAGACATTACTATACATCATCTGGGAAAAATTCGGCTCCCAGTCCCTCTACGGTACTGACTACCAACGCCCGATCGAGCAACTCATTGCCCCGCTCGCAGGAGGTTTCCGCAATTAGTAAACAGCCGTGACAGGCGGACCCGTGCAGAAATCTTTCTTCTTGGGAGCTAGCCGGGTCGTGTTGAGCGCAAACTGGATCATTAGAGCAAAGTTTCCCTAACTCTAAGGCTCTGGCGAGGTGTTGTTCTATATGTCTCCCCACTTCCACTAACCCGCCTAATGTACCTTCAGAACCAGGGCTGCCTGTATAAAGTAAAATCCCGTAGCCAGTATTTGTGTTAGCATAGATGCGCTCTTTTATGGCACTGGCTGCATAGCCACAATCTAAGGAAACGGCGGTAATTAACATATGAGATAGGGAATGGAGCATGATAAAGGGAAGACCAGGAAAATCTAATTTATCCCTGGGGATGCCTTTGTTATCTAGCCATTTGTTGAATCCCGCATTTAATTTTTGACCTCGTTTTATCACTTCGGGTTTCTTGGCCCATGCTTCTACTTGAGATTTCGATAAAGCAATAAAAACGCCTTCCCCTTTATTTTCAATGGCGGGCAACCAATCGGTTTCAAAGTCTAGCTCCCCTCGCCGCACATTAATATCAATATCTTCTAGTTCCCCCTCAATATCGGGAATGGAGGCTTGGAAGCGGGTAAACCCGATTTGGGCGATGACTTCCCGGAGGCGGTGAACTAATACGATTTTTTCTATAAATTGCCGCCATTTCGGGTCTAGCTGGTCTAAACTTCGATCGCGTGCATCAAAGTTATCATTTTTGCGCGAGTTGGGGTGGCCCATTTCCGGCGAGCAACTCAGCAATGCCTCTAATTCCACCTGTTTAATGGTTTTGTCCAGTTCGCCTTGGCCACTTTTCCGGCGTTCTATCTCTGCCCAAATTATATCAATATCAAACTGCTTTAGCTCGGCATATCTAGGTTTTTTTATTAAGATTTTGGCTAAGTCTTCTTTACTCTCCTCATTTTCCAAGTCGCCTTCATAAAACTTATCCAGAACAGTTTTGAGGGCTGCATCGGCGTCGGGAAGCGAAATCACGCTTAAAGTCTGACTGAAATAAGCGTTGCTGGCAGAACGAACTAAGAGCCGGTTATATTCGGGTTTTTCGGTAGTAACAATTTTGCCATCTTTATCAACTTCATGGCACCAACATTCTTGAGTGCCGTTTTTGCCTAACCAGGGCCTTTTTCCGTGGCATTTTCCCAACACTTTGGAGTTTTTCTGTTTCGCTTGGGCGAGGGGGCGACGTTTGCCACAGTCGCAACGCACAAATATTTCCTCAAAATCATTACCCGAACCGGCTTCATCTAGCCAGAGCTGCCCCCGACAAGTGGTGTTAAAATCGTCATGGGCGAAAGCATACCAATCAATATCATCTAAATGGCCATTAGTGCAGGCTTGCACAAACCGGACGGGAACGGCTTTCACCTTTTTACCCTCAAATTTTGCCCCGCCTTTAACGAAACTCCACCGCAGCAGGGGACGAGTGCGATACTCTTTGCCTTTGACTTTATGAGTCTCATCGACCTGACCGAGGAACCAAGCGGGGAAAATAAAGGCATTCACCCCATTGGTGTCGTTATCGTCCGTCTTGGTGGGTGGGGAATAGAATTTGATATCCTCTACCCCTAGGATTTTCGTTACCTTTGCTCTGAGGCGGTCTTCCCAAATTGGCTGACCTTTCCCTTTCCACCAGCTCAAACCGGAAATGACGATCGAGTGTTCCGGTAAATCCACCATTGCACCCGGTCCAAAGGTGGTTAAAAGCTGGCTTTGGCGTAATTCGGCGTCAGGTTTTGATTCTTTCTTCATGTGGGTTATTCCTCAATTTTTCTCCCTGTCCCGGTGTCCCAGAAAGCGGTGTATCGCATCAATAGCGTCCAAAATATCCTGCAATCGCTCTGGGGTTCTTCTCATAGGCAAACTGCCTCTTGATTCACCTGCTCTCGCATCCGCTCTTTAAGCATGGTTGGGGTGGCTACATCTACTTTTCTTTGCAATAAAGTTTCTAAATCCTGAATTAACCCCATCGGAAACCAAGGACTGCGGTGGCTA
The DNA here is from genome assembly GCA_015296065.1 of Oscillatoriaceae cyanobacterium M33_DOE_052. Taxonomy (GTDB): domain Bacteria; phylum Cyanobacteriota; class Cyanobacteriia; order Cyanobacteriales; family Laspinemataceae; genus Koinonema. Next base: position 5,424 of record DVDU01000112.1, read on the forward strand.
GGGTCATAATCTACTAGAAAATCAATATCGCTAGTTTCCCGCTCTTGCTTCCGGGCGACTGAGCCAAAAACTCTGACATTGTAAGCGCCATGTTTGGCGGCAATGGCTAGGATTTCGTCTCGCCGCTCATAGAGTAAATTTTCTAATAGGGGTTGATTCATTGTTTGACTTCACGGGGAACAAGGGAACAAGGGAACAAGGGAGGGCTTACACAATTATCCCACAATTGTGCAGATTAGGGGCAACCACGGGGGGGATAAGAAACCGGGTTTCTGCGACAATTTTGGTGTTTTAACCGAGATTTGCTTAAGAAACCCGGTTTCTGGATTCACCATCCCCCTGCACCCCTGCACCCCGTCTCACTCTGGGTCACGAACCCATAAATTAACTGTGGGTTCTACGTCCCGCAAACTGCGCTGAGCTTTGAATTTTTGCTCCTCTTCCGAGGCTTTGTCGGCTTTGGGGTCAAACACATCCAATAGCAAAGAGGGAACGGCGTCGGCTTCTTGCTTGTTGTACTGAATGCGCTTTTCCTGGTTGGCCATCTTTTGCCAAGTATCCAACAGGTCGATAACTTGATTGCGGATTTCCTGGCGTAAGGTTTCGCTAGCAGCGGAGTGCAGGTCGGGATTATGGGCCTCTGCTCGGCGGGATATTGTTTCTACTATGGCGTCCAACTGGGAGCGATATTGGCCAATATCCGATGCTCCTAGGGATGGTGTCATCTCCTGAAGCCCTAGGCGAGCTAGAGCCACCGTCACCGCCGCCAAACCCCGATCGAGCGCCCGAGGCGAAAATGGCGTCACGCTGGTGGCTTCCACCGCCCGGTAAAAACTGGCGTGCCAGGTGGGGAATCGCTCATAATGAGACCGATCGCGTGGGCGATGAACATTGAGCAGCGTCACCACCAACCCCGGTTTATCCTTATCTCGCCCCACCCGGCTGGTGGATTGAATATATTCGGCGGCGGTTTTCGGCTGACCTAATACTACCATTAATCCCAGCCGCACAATATCCAAACCCACAGAAATCATATTTGTGGCCAAAGCCACATCTACCCGCTCTTTATCTGTAAATGGTAAAGCCAAGCGGCGTTTAGTATCCGCCACCTTATTCGTATGGATGCGGGAGGTCAGTTCTTGGGGTTCATCATCGATTTTTCTATCGGCTAATAACGGACTCAAATCCTCCCCATCCCGCACTCGCCGCTGTCCGTAATTCCTCAAGCGGGAACTTACTTCATCCTCGACAATTCGACGACTGCCCCCCAGTTCCCGCAGGGAGTTAAAATAACCCAACAATGTCATATAAGGGTCTGCCGGATTAGATGTATTCTTCGCTCCCCCCGCCTGTTTCCATTCCCTTTGGGCAGCAGATAAAAGCGCCAAATAAGCCTTCAGCAACACCACTTTTAAACTGCGTCCCTGCGCCGCCACCCCCACATACAGACGACCGGGGGAGTCTTCCGTAGGGATAGTTTTGGCAAAAAAGGAATCATGGCGGTCTGGACCCGGAGGCGGGAAAATCTCTACCTCATTCCGCCCAAATAAAGCCTGAATTTGACGTTGGGCTCGCCGTACAGTCGCCGTGGAAGCAATCACCTTGGGGCGAATCTTTTTCCCATCCTTCTCAATCGTGCATAGAGTATCGATGGCCGTTTCATACAGTCCCACCATCGTCCCCAATGGACCAGAAATCAGGTGTAATTCATCTTGAATCACCAAATCAGGCGGCGGTAAAGGCTCCGGTAAAGGTTTACCCTTCTTGGTGCCCTCCGCTGGGCCATAAAAACCATCTTTATCACTATGGGTAACTTTACCAAATAAACCCCCCGTTTGCCCCACCCAAGGCAGACTGGCAAATTTATCCACCGTGGCAATAATAAAACAAGGCAACCGCCGATAAAGCGGCTCATCTACTGCTATAATGGGTAAAAGATTATCGCCAGTAAATTTACACCGGCGATTCATACAAATAATCCGCAAATCTTTGGGATTGTCTTCGTTTGGAAACAATTGCAAAGAATTTTTATTTAATTTCTCGCCACACCAGGGGCATTTTTCTAGAGGAATCGGCGAAGGTTGTTTGTCATTCTTATATGCCAGAGTTTTGGCGCGAGCGGAATAATCATCATTTTTATCACTTTTCTTGCCCATGCGGTTGGGGGTGGCAGCTTGACCCACCCAAAGGCCAATTTCAAACGGCCAATCTCCCAGCAATGTTTGATTTTGCTGCCTTTCTAGTTCCAAAGCGCAAATTAATCGCGAGGCTCGCTCTAATTGGTCGAGAGTGAGCAATCGCAGAGTATAGCGCATTAAAACGCTCACCCCCGCCGACTGAATCCCCGGATTTTTCAACCGCCGCAACACTAGAGCAAAAGCCGCTAAACCTAAATAGGCTTCGGTTTTACCGCCACCAGTGGGGAAAAATAGCAAATCCACTGTTTCTCGGTCTGGGTTTTCTGGGTCGGCGATACTGGCTAAATTTAACAGCATAAAAGCAAGCTGAAACGGTCGCCATGATGGCGGGTCAAAATCTGCCGCTGGTTTTTGCTGTTCTTGGCTTAATTGCTGTCTTCTGGCAATGGCGATCGCTCGATTGGCGATGCGAAATGCTTCAAAGACTTTTGGGTCATCTAAAGCCGCTAACCCGGCGGCAATTCGCTTTCTGGCTCTCTCGGCATTATCTAGCAATTTCCCCGCCACCGGTGCGGCTTTTTTTTCTAGGGGCGTCTCACGTTGCTGAATAATCCAAGTCTGGTATGCTGTCACCAGGGGATTAATCATCTTTTGGATTGTCGCCGCATCGGGAGCCGCCGCCAAGGCTTCCATCCCTAGCTCTACATCGGGGATATCGGCTGGGGCAACTCGCGGCACTTCCGCTGTGGGAATCCAAGTAGTAGATATATGCTGGCAAATGTCGTTTTTCGGTTGGGCAACTACGGAGACGTTATGACCAACGGCAAATTCATAGTCATTTCTATATTGAACGCTAGCCACCGCTTCATCCCAATCATCGTTTCCCCCATCTCGCGGGTCTGACCGAGGAATAAAGCCTTCTTCACAATGTAGGGATAGTTTGGTTTGAAACACAAAGGTTTTATCCCGTTGTGCGTCGGACTTACGGTGGTTGACGAGGAAAACTGAGACCGAGCGAGTCCCTGGGGGAATTAAGGCCGATCGCTCGGGGTCTAAGCCCAGCCAACGCACCGGACGATTATTAATTACCAACGCCAAACCACTATCAGGGATATCGATTTGCTTTAGCTGCTTAGTGGATGACAGAGGAATTTTTAGCGCTATAATTTGGGGTGTCCGCTCCCAGAAAGTTTGGTTAGTCGCCTCCTCCTCATCACTAGGAGTCAACTCCTCTTGTTGACCGGGAATGGGCGCATAATCACCCCAGGATACTGTTGCCTGTAACTCCGATACTTTCTCGGAAATCAAAAAACTGAGCCCCATAGATGAGGGAAATGGAACTTTCCGGGCGGCAGTTTTTTCTGGTGCGGCGGCATCCTCACTGGCGACACTACCATCATACAGGTCTAGGTCTTCATCGGCGGTGTTATCGGATTTCAAGTCTATTGGTGCGCCAAAAGGGGCTAAAAATCCGGTGAGATACCATTTAGACGGAGTTTGGGGAATCACCTCTTTTTCATAGAGATGATAATTGGGGTCTCCGGGAACGGGACCAATTAAGTCCAGACGGAGAGCATCTAGCAAATTTTGGCGAACATCTGCAGAAGTAGTCATTTGTCAGGTTTGTAGTTGGGGGGCTGTAGGGGTGCTTGCACAATTATCCCACAATTATCCCACAATGGCGGATGAAAATTTGTTTTATTTCATGTAAATAAATGTTAAATAATTATTCATGTAGTAGAGGGGATTAGAAACCGGGTTTCTGCGACAATTTTGGGTTTTTAACCGAGATTTATAGTGATTTCAATTAAGAATGAGACACTCGATATTGCCCTCACCCCCGTCCCCTCTCCCAGGGAGGGAGAGGGGAGAATCACAGACAAAACCCATCCCCCTCTTGCTCC
>DVDU01000254.1 GCA_015296065.1 Oscillatoriaceae cyanobacterium M33_DOE_052
CCTGCTCCCCGTCTCCCCCTCTCCCAGTCTCCCCGTCTCCCCGTCTCCCCTGCTCCCCATCTCCCCATCACCCGGCCCCCTTGACTTGGCGGACGGGAATGCGGAGGATAAACTCGCAACCCTGGTTGGGCTGTGACACGCACTCTAACTGACCGCCATGCTTTTCGGCAATAATCTGGTGACAGATAGATAAGCCCAACCCTGTCCCTTTCCCCACGGGTTTGGTAGTAAAGAAGGGTTCAAATATTTTGCGTAGCACAGTTTTGGTCATTCCTGGTCCATTGTCGGCGATGCTGATTTCTATCCATTCTTTCTCCGGTTCGCAGCGATCGGGCACCAGTTGCGTGGTAATAGTGATGCAGCGAGGGGCAGTGGATGGGGAATTTTCCCGGAGCGTCCCTTGGCGTTCCAACGCCTCGATCGCATTAGTTAAAATATTCATAAACACCTGATTCAGCGCCCCCGGATAACACTCCACCGGCGGCAAATTCCCATACTCTTTCACCACAGCAATTGGCCCCGCATCCGTTTCTACTTCCAGACGGTGCTGCAAAATAAATAATGTACTTTCCAACCCCTCATGCACATCTACCCACTTCATTTCCGCTTCATCCAACCGGGAGAAATTGCGCAAAGAGAGGACGATTTGACGGATGCGCTCCGAGCCAAACTGCATCGATTCCAGCAGTTTGGGCAAATCTGATATCATAAAATCCAAATCCATCTCATCGATTTGGTCAGCAATAATCTCTACCGGTTCGGGATAATACTTTTTGTAAAGTCTCACCAATTTGAGAATATCGCGGATATACTGACTAGCATGAGAAATATTCCCATAGATAAAGTTAACCGGATTATTAATTTCGTGAGCAATTCCCGCCACCAGACTGCCTAAAGAAGACATTTTTTCCGATTGAATAAGCTGGGATTGAGTTTGTTTCAGTGAATTAAGCGCTTTTTCTAGCTGCTCCGTCTGCTTGCGCAAATGGGCTTCCGACCGGCGCAGCGCCGCTTCTACTTGCTCCCGCCGCTTGATATCCTCTTGCAGAAGTGCATTCGCTTTTTGCAGTTCTTCCGTGCGTTCTTCTACTTTTTTCTGTAACTCATCGTGAGCTATTTTCAAAGCTACCTCGGCTTTCCGGCGCTCCCAAATTTCCTGGGACAAACGAGTATTACTTTCCTGCAATTCTTTCGTGCCATCCTCCACCGCTCGCTGCAACGCCTCAATCATGCCGTACATTTCCGTAGGTTCCAAGGCTTGCAGCAAGCTGGTTTGAGACACAATCCCCAGCAACTCTCCCCGCTTCCCGGCTACCACCAATCGCCGCACCCGCAGCCGCTGCATTTCTTGGTGAGCCAACCACAAAAAATCATCGGGATTAAGACAAAATAACGGCGCACTCATCACCTGTTGTGCCTGCATTTTCTCCAAATCCAAATCCAGCGCCTGAAACTGGACGATATCCCGCTCCGTGACAATCCCCACCGGTTTGGTCAAAATTTTTCCCTGATGGGAAGAGTTTTCACAAATCACTACGCAGCTCACCCGATGCTCCGCCATGAGTCTCGCCAAATTCAACACTGATGTAGTAGTTGGGGTGTGAATCACTTGGGTACTCATTACGTCTTTGACATAACGCAACTGGGAGATTAAATTGGCCGGTTGCAGAGCGCGGCGAATGCTCGTAGGGGTGATGACTCCCAAAATTTCCCCCCCCTGCCCCAGTACCGGTAAATGCCGAATTTTATGGTGCCGAAATAGGGAAAGCGCCGTGAAAATGTCCTGGTTGTGGGATTTGGTGATGGTAATTGCCCCCCGAGTCATCACTTCCCCCACAGCAATGGTTTTCAGGTTTTGTCCCGCCGCCGTCAGCCGCACGATATCTCGCTCTGTGAATATACCGAGCAGTTCCTGAGACGAGACAGAGGAAGTGCTTTTGGTGGTGGCTCCCGGTGGTAAGCCTTCCACGATTAAGACACAACTCGACCTGATTTTGGGCGGTGCTTCCCCTTCGGAGGTGGGTAGCAAATCGGAGATGGGACAGCTACTTCTTAATTGGCTCATCAGTGCCAACACTTCTGCTACGGGAGTTTCGGGCGCCACCATCAGGGGGTCTAAGTCGATAGCAGATTCGAGAGCGGCAAAGTAGAGGGAGGATTTGTCAATGGGCATGGCTTTGGTTTGGGCGGGATTTGCTTTGGATGGCAGGAGTGACGGAAAGACGGGGCGAGGGGGCGGATTTTCCTAGTTAATGTTAGGGTGCCTTATTTGGCAGACAATTTCAGGCGTTTTGGCAAAATTTTAAACAATTGTGATTTCTCTGGGCGGGTTTAACCCCCGCGCCTTGGGGTCCACGGTGGCGCCGCCCACTCAAAACAGCCCAGACAACTACAATATAAGCAGTGACACAGGTGCATTGTAGTTTTATCCCCCATCTGGAATATGCCGGAAGAATCTTACTCTCAAGACGACGTACAACAAATTTTGCAACTGGCGATCGCCCGCCAGTCCCCCGACGGTGGCGAGTTCTCCCGCCCCCAACTCCTAGAAATGGCTTCTGAACTGGGCATCTCCCCAGACAATCTCCAAATCGCCGAGCAGCAGTGGGTCTCTCGTCAAGGCGAATTCAAAGAGCGTCAGCTCTTCGACGACTACCGCCGCCGCAGCTTGAAACAAAACTTTATTAGATATATCATCGTCAACTCGTTTTTAATTCTGTTAAACCTCGTCATCTTTAAATCTGCCGATTTATCCCTCTCCATCGCCTTACTTTGGGGTCTCGGTCTCGCTCTCAAAACTTGGCAAACCTACGAAACCAACGAGGAAAAATATCAGCAAGCATTTCAAAAATGGCGGTTGCGCAAACAAATCGGCCAATCTATCACCACCGCTGTGGATAAATTAATCAATCCGCGCTAATCACCCAAATCATTAGACCAATGACAAATGACTAAGGAAAAATGACCAATAAAATACCGCCTTGGCAGTGCAAGGCGGTATTTTAGTTTCAGGAATGGAGCCGGGCAGAATCGAACTGCCGTCCTAAATGGGTATTAACTTTTCGCTCATTCACAGGCTTAGCCCTTTTAACCCTCTGGGCGGGGACCATCCATTATCCCGGATGACAGGATGCTCTGGTTAAGTCTTAGCTAGCCGTTTACCAGAGAAATCTTGCTAGAGCATCCGTTGGGGTTTTGTCTGCAGTCTTTAACGGAGTCACACTACAGACGCTCGGCCTCAGTTGAGAGGTTTTTTAGGCAACAGCAGCTGCCTTACGAGCAAAAGGAACGATGTTGTTCGCATTTACTTTTTTGTTTGAGCCTGGTATTTGCGAGAGGAGACTCACTCTCGGCCTGAATCACGAAGCAGCTTTCGCCACCCAGTCGAAACCATTACGGCCCCGCGTTGATTCACTTATATATGATTATAATCTAAATTTTGGCGATGTCAAGTGTAGTGGGGAGGTTTGGGCGTGAAATTATTGTGTTTGAGCAATGGTCACGGGGAGGACGCGATCGCCCTGCGCATCTTGCGGCAACTCCAGAACCAGCCAGAACCCCCAGAATTAGCCGTTTTACCTCTCGTCGGGGAAGGACTGGCATATCAGCAACTCCCCGGAGTGCCCATTGTCGGACCGGTGCAGTCGATGCCTTCTGGCGGTTTTATCTATATGGACGGTCAGCAGTTATACCGAGACTTACGCAGTGGCTTATTACAGCTCACCTGGCAGCAGTTCCAAACTGTTCGCGCCTACGCCAAAAAAGGCTGGGTGATCCTAGCCGTAGGAGACATTTTGCCTATGTTGATGGCCTGGTTAAGCCTAGCTCCCTACGCTTTTGTGGGCACTTCTAAATCAGAATATTACCTGCGGGATGAGGCGGGGTTGCTGCCCGATCGCCAATGGTTCGACATCCTAGAAACCTGGTTTGGTTCCGTATATTTACCCTGGGAAAGATGGCTGATGCGTCGCCGCCAATGCAAGGCAGTTTTAATTAGAGACGAACTTACCGCCGAGACTTTGCGACAGTTTGGCATTGATGCGGTTTGTTTGGGCAACTCGATGATGGATGATTTGGAACTTGACCAGCCATCGCCAGTATTTTATGAGTCAGATATAGAACAAAAGGAAACAGCCAGACCCCTCACCGTGGCTCTGCTTCCGGGTTCTCGGGCGCCGGAGGCTTATAGTAATTGGCACAAAATTATCACTGGGGTTTTAGAGCTGATGGCCACAATGGAAAAAGCCACAGTGTTTTTAGCGGCTATTGCCCCTGGTTTGAGCTTGTCTCCTTTGTGTCAGACTTTGAATGAGGCGGGGTGGGTGGAGGTAAGCTCTGACTCGTCAGGGTTTCCAGGGATTTCTGACGCTCAGGCGTTGTATTTTACTAGGGATAAAGGGATGCTGGTTTTAAGCCAGCATAGTTTTGGTGAATGTCTGCGGTTGGCGGATCTGGCGATCGCGATGGCGGGGACGGCGACGGAGCAGTTTGTCGGTTTGGGGAAACCGGCGATCGCTCTCAATGGCACCGGTCCCCAGTTTACCCCAGCTTTTGCCGAAGCCCAAACCCGCTTACTCGGTCCGTCGGTCATCCTCGCCAAACATCCCGCCGAAGTGGGAAAAATTGCCCTTCAGCTCTTGCGAGACCCCGATCGACTCCACCTCATCGCCGAAAATGGTCGGCGACGTATGGGGAAACCGGGAGCCTCCCAGCGCATTGCCGCCTATTTGATGACCAAACTGAGTTACTAAACACCTTTTGGTTGTAGGGTGGGCATTGCCAACCGCTTAATCATTCACATGAAATAAACAGTTATACGCTTTGCATTGCCCATCGCTAAACTCTTCACGTGAATAAAATAATCTCAGAGGCAATGCCCACCCTACATTTTCCGGCTAATTTTTCACTAAAACCCCTGGTTGCTTTTGGATGGGCACCACATCAAGGATATCGGTTTGGGCGCAATATTTGAGGTCTTCATGGATGTTCAGGCGGAGTAGGCGTTGTCCGTGACTGGCGTGGTGCATTAACCCGAGCAAATCATCTTGCCACTGGTGGTACAGTGCTAAAGCGGCGATCGCCTCATCATTACCCGCCATTTCTCCCACTTTTGCCCCCGTAGCTTTCAGCAGCGCCGCGAATATCGCCCCAGCGCATACGGTATCTTCTAGGGAGAAACTGCCTTCCCAGCCGGACCCCACGGTCCAAATTGTCGCCGGTTGTTGCCCCAAAATATAGCGCACTACGGCGTCCCGATTAATCAAAGCCGCCGCCAGCACCACTGGCGCCGCTTGGACACATTGCAGCGCTCTGGTGCCATTGGTGGTACTGATAAACAGTCGCCGTCCCTTCACCTTTTCCGGGGTGCAGTCCAGAGGCGAGTTGCCCATATCGTAGCCTTCCACCTGAGAACCGCCGCGCTCTCCAGCTCGGAGGCGTTTGTCAGCGGGCCAGTTGGCGCTGACTTCCATTAATTTGTCCAAGTCGCTGAAGGCTTCCACGGCTTCTGCTCCGGCGTGGAGAGCGGTGGCGATCGTACTGGTAGCCCGGAGGACATCAATGGCGATCGCGCAGTCCGGTACTGTGGAGGTCGGCGTTAATTCGGGAGTGTGGTAAACGAATAGCTTCACGGCTGGGTAACACCTGCAGTTGACACGTTCAAACTATCATTTTATGGGTAATGTGCCCCCCAGCAATGAAAGAAACTCAGTTGGTGAACCACTCAAGAAACCGGATTTGTCAAACTGTTATTCGTCTGTTCCCTAGACGAGATAGGGGTTTGCCCGCCGCAAAGCACCCACAAAGCAACAAACCCAGTTTTGAGACGATCGGCCACCCTTTGCCATACCCAGATGGCATTTGACCGCCATACCTACAAGCACACTAATGATAAATACTCGGGATTATTTATGATTTCTTGTGCCAGCAAAAAACCCGATATCGTCCAAGTTTGATACTTCCGCGCTTCCCGCCCCACCAGACGGCCATTGCGCCCATCATAGTATTCCGGCCATTGATCCCCAGGCAACCGGTGCGCGGCAATCTCGATCGCATTTTTCGCAATTTCCTCTCGCCCCGTCTTCAACGCCGCCGCCGCCAGCATCCACAGCAAAACCGGCCAATTGCCCCCATTATGATAAGACCAAGGGCGATTTTTTGGGTCACATCCTGTCAGCACCTGCCAGTCCCTTTCCCGCAACGCGGGGAAGCAGATTTTCATTGGCATCTGGCCAATTAAATCATCCCACCGCGTCTCAATCACATTCATAATTTTTTCTCCTTGTTCCACACTGGTGAGGGAAGACATCACCGCCATCAAGTTGCCCAAACTAAAAAACCGACAGTCCAGATGCGACGGACCGAGATTACCCGCTAAATAACCCCCATTTTCAGGCAGCCACCGGCTCAATTGGTCATAAGGAATCGAATCAGAATAAATATTAAATTGATTCAAAGCCTCCTCTCCATATTCTTCACTCTTGTAGCGATAAATCACATTCACTCGCTGCAAATCTAGCCAGTAATGGTGGCGAATATGTTCTACCAATGGCGGCAATCTTTTGGCTACTGCTTGGATGATATAAGAATTCTCTTTGTTATCAATCAGTAGCTCTTGCGCTGCCCGCAATGTGGTGTAAAATAGAGATTGGATTTCTAGAGGATGGCCATTGATACCCATGCGCCGGTCAATCATGCAGGCGCCATCGGGAACTAAGAGCGTGGGGTAAAGGTCAAACCGCGCCACTAAACACAATTCAATAATCAGGCGGATACCTTTTTGAAATTCTGGTTGATGTGCTAGGGAATATTCCCCAGTGGCTTGCACATAGGCGCGCAGCAGGAAAACCCACCAAAAGCAGGAATCAACTGGCGTGACTCTGCCAATGGCATGGTTGCCAAAATCCCCCAGTAAGTATTGCTCGCCTTGCTCTTGGTCGTGAACTACTTTAAAGCTGGCAGGCATTAAACCCCTGCCCGGTTCGAGAAAGTCTAGCTGCCGCTCTTTCATCTGCATTTTCAGGGTTTGCAGGAGAAAATTACGGACAATTTCGGTTTTCCCTTTGATGAGAAATACTAGGGCTGCGGAAACAAAATCCCTAATAAAACATTGGTCGTAATTCAGGGCTGCTACTTCGTTGTCTGCGGCAGCTAATGTACCGACGGGGCGGTTGTAATAATAAATTACGGACTCTTCTAGTTCCTGCCAAGCGGCAGCAAATATATCGATGTTTTCGCCCATTGATATTGTGGATTTGCGATTTACATAGGTAATGGTAATTTTAACCGCGACTAGATTCAGCTTACGCTCAAAAAGAACTTCTGGCTATGGCAATGGAGATGAGAAATACAGCCCGCAACGTGCGGGCTGTGGCAAAAAAAGGCTTAAGTAACAACTAATCAATCTAGTCCGATCGTTGGCTGTGGGAGGTGAAGTTGCACCAAACCACAGGCAAGGGTGTTCATCATATCACTGGCGATACCCCAGTGCAACCTGGAAAGGAAAAATTTGCTATAATCTGCCCAGATTAAGGGAGGTGGTGCCGTGAATTGGCTGTGGAAGGGGTCTTGGTGGGCAGCCGCTGCGGTGGTGTGGGTTGCTGTTGATACCGCTGCGGCGGTACAACTTGCCGATGGGACGGTTTATTTTACCCAACCACCCCGCTTACTGGAAGCTGTGGCCACACAAACTGCCGCCTCGGCCTGGGGTTCGCGTTACTATTTTACTATTCAATTACCAGAAAATTCTGGGGAATCGTTGCAAAAGTTAGCAATTTTCCAACATAATGGCAGCGATACTGTCCGCTTCGACCTCGCCGCTACCAGGGCAAACCAGGGCAACTATGGGGCTCATGGGTCGCCGTTGACTGTGGGTGCAGTTACCCAGGAGTCTCTCCCCGACTACGCCGGAAGGGAAAAATCAGCTTTAGTAGTGACCTTCTCTCCCCCTGTCCCGCCTGGTCAAACTGTGACGATCGCCCTGCACCCAAAACATAACCCCCAATATCCCGGCGTTTACCTTTTCGGCGTCACCGCTTTTCCCCCAGGCGATCGGGTTCACCCACAGTTTCTCGGTTTTGGGCGGCTGCATTTCTACAGCAATGACGATTGGCCGGTTCGTTTTTGGTAGTAAACTGATTGATTAATCAGTCCTGAATTAATTATCTTTTGATATGATATCCCGTCGCAACTGGTTGACAGCCCTGGTAGCAGGGTTTTTGCTGCTTCTGGCGTGGTTGCCAGGGACCGCCGCTGAGGCTCTAGGAGGCAAACTCCCAGCCATTGGTGCCCCAGCTCCCGCCTTTACCCTCCCCACGAATACCGGTGACGGTACTATCTCCTTAGCTGACTATCGGGGCAAATGGGTAGTGGCTTACTTTTACCCGGCTGATTTTACCTCTGGTTGCACTCTAGAAGCGCGGCGGTTTCAAAGTGATTTGCGCCAATATGAAGCGAAAAATACCCAAATTCTGGGCATTAGTGCCGACTCGGTGGACTCCCACGCAGATTTTTGCACGGCGGAAGGGCTGAAATTTCCTCTGTTAGCTGACACTGATGGCGCTGTGAGTAAGGCTTATGGTTCTTGGATTTCTCCTTACTCTCAGCGCCATACTTTTATTATTGACCCTGATGGGATTTTACGGGAAACTTTTCTCGGCGTTCGGCCCGCTATTCATAGTGCGGAAGTGCTGCAGCGTTTGGATGAATTGCAGCAATTGTAATTGGTCATTTGTCCGAAGGTCATTTGTCCCTTGTCCCTTGTTAACAAAGGACAAATGACAAAGGACAAATGACAAATGACTAATTAACGTCCAATACCAACGTAGCGGTATCCGAGTTTTTGCAGAGCGTCTCTGTCTAGGAAGTTGCGCCCGTCAATCATTACGGCATGGTTCATCAGTTTGGCCATTTTGGCATAGTCTAAGGTGCGGAATTGCTGCCAGTCGGTGACGAGCAGCAGTGCATCGCAACCGTCGGCGAGGCGTTCGGGGTCGGTTTCCACGAGGACGCCGCTGAGTCCTTGGCCGATGCCAGTTTGGGATACGATCGGGTCATAGGCTTTGACTTTCGCACCTAAACGGTTCAACTCTTCAATCAAAGACAGAGCGGGAGCGTCCCGCATATCGTCGGTGTCGGGTTTGAAGGTTAGCCCTAAAAGTCCGATCGTTTTGCCTTTGAGGATTTTCAGCTCATGCTGGAGTTTCTCGATGGCAATGTTTCGCTGACGTTTATTGACGGTGACGGCGGCTTTGAGTAATTCGGCATTATAGCCATAGTCATCGGCGGTGTGAATCATGGCGGATACGTCTTTGGGGAAGCAGGAACCGCCCCAACCGATACCGGCTTGGAGGAATTTGGTGCCGATGCGGCTGTCTAGTCCGATGCCTTGGGCGACTTGTACCACGTCGGCGCCTACGCGATCGCACACGTTGGCGATTTCATTAATAAAGCTGATTTTCGTGGCTAAGAACGCATTGGCCGCGTACTTAATCATCTCTGCGGAACTCAAATCCGTCAACACCACGGGGACTGGTGGCAATGTGGGGTCATCAGCTAATTTGCGCTGAATAATCGGCTGGTATAATTCCTGCATAATGGACAGGGCTTTGGCGTTGTTGCTGCCCAAAACAATCCTGTCTGGGTTAAAGGTGTCATATACGGCGGAGCCTTCGCGCAAAAACTCCGGGTTACTCACTACGTCGAATTCTACACCCAGTTGCTTGGCGGTCTGGTCGCCATTCCCATTCGCTTTTTGCCGCTCGGTGACGCCATCGAGGACAATCATCCGCACCCAGTCCCCAGAGCCGATCGGTACAGTGGATTTGTTGACTATGACCTTATAACCTTTTTCCAGATTGCTGCCTATACCCCTCGCCACTGCTTCCACATAGCGGGTATCGCTTTCCCCGCTAGGGAGGGGTGGGGTGCCTACGGCGATAAACAAAACCTCACCGTGGCTCACGCCTGCAGCTAAATCGCTGGTAAATTCCAGTAGTCCAGCTTTGCTGCACTCCTGCATGATTTCCGACAGTCCCGGCTCATATATCGGGGACTGTCCAGCTTTCATCATTTTGACTTTTTCTTCGTTGTTATCCACGCAAATCACATGGTGGCCCGTTTTCGCCAAACATGCACCAGTTACCAAGCCAACGTAACCTGTACCAATAACGCAAACACGCATAAGGGTGATTCCTCCAATTGTGGGGTTAGGGGTGATGGCAGTGCCGCTTGAGAGGGCCGCGATATCTTCCCCGGATGAGTCGAAACCTGAAACTATCTACCAGTGTACTCTGGGAGTTTCCGCCCCTCCGGAGCTTGCGCCTCCATCCCCCCCTAACCGTTAGATGTATTCTCCGGCTGCACCCTGACTTTGTGCTGATTTTGCTCAACATTGGTTCTTAGTTGGGCTAAAGCCCAAACACTTGCCCAACCACCTAGCTTTAGGAGAGGCGTTCCCGAAAATCCTCAATCATCAGATTTAACCCCTCATCCAAAGGCACGGTAGGTTCCCATCCCAAGTAGGTTATTGCCCGGGTGATATCCGGTTGTCGCTGCTTGGGGTCATCCTGGGGCAGTTCTTTAAACACAATTTCCACATCGGGATTAATCTTGTGTTGGATTTTCTGCGCCAACTCTAGAATAGTGTACTCTCCCGGGTTGCCTAAATTCACCGGACCGATAAAATCTCCATTCATCAGCCGGATCAGTCCTTCCACCAAATCAGAAACATAGCAGAAACTGCGGGTTTGGGAACCATCCCCATACACCGTGAGGGGAATTCCCCGCAGGGCCTGGGCGACAAAGTTGCTCACTACCCGCCCGTCATTTTCTAACATGCGAGGGCCATAGGTGTTGTGACAACAAATGCCATAGGTCCCCCCAATGAAGTTTTCCCCATCCGGCACTGAGAAATCATACACAAAATCGTCAATCTCAAATGGGGCGATTTCCTTCACCCGCGCCCAAGCTAAGTGATTTGTGGTTTTCGCTTGCAAGGTTTGCTTGCTGCTCGCCAGGGCCAGAATGTCATAATTATCCAATCCCTGGATGGTCAGGCGGTAAGACTTATATTCCTTGGGGTTGGATTTGCTGACCGTGGTATAAAATTCTGAGACCGAGCCTATAATACCGAATTTGGCAACCATCAACACCAGTTTTTCGATGATGGCCGGACTAGAACTGTTAAAAATCAGCTTACTGCCTGTGGTTTTGGCATCGTGGTTGCCATCTCCTTGCCAAAATCCTTGCAAGAAATGTACCAGTTGCTCTGGCGGGAGCTGTAAAATCCAGGTGGGGATATCTTTGGCTGTACTGAGATTTTTGCCAAATCCCAAACTGTTTACTACTAAGTCAACAATGATTTTCGATCGCACATTGACCGACGGAGCTTTACCAGAGGCTTCATCCCACCGAATCTTACACTCGCAGCCAAATAATGAGCGACATACTGCCACCAGCTTTTCCAGATATTTTAAATCAGAGCTGAACGATAGCTGGTAATCTCCCTCCTCGCGGTAGATCAGACATCCTTCTGCCAGATAAAATCCCAAGAACCACAGGAAATCCTCTAGATTTTCAATGTAGTTGCTGATCCGTTTGGCGGAACTGGCGGTGGCGATCCGTTCTTTGGGGGTAATGGCTAGCCCCAAATACTGCCACAACTCTAGGGGGATGCGATTTCCGGTCTCGTATTTTTTGAGGTAGCTGTAATGCTGGCGAACGTCAACGCCTTTGGCCTGCAAGTAGCTATAGATTTGCTTTCGGTACTGCTCTAGATATGATACCACATCTTCTGGGCATATGGATATGCCTGCACCGGCTATTTTATCGGTGATGTAGAAAGGCTCTAGAGCTTTATCGATAAAGGGAATATGGCTGGGAACCGCTACCAAATCGCCTACCTGTAGGTCTTTGCCGAAAACCGGCTGGGGTAAACCATTGTCATCGCAGGTAAACAAACTGTGGTCTTCGGTGATTTTTACCCGCTTACCCCAGGTGGTGGTGATTTCATACCCTTTTTTGGTGACTTTGTGCTTCCAAATTGCGGATATGGGTTTTAAAACCATGTTGCCTTGGCTGTCAAAGCAGGGAACCGAGACGTTAGAGATGTCTTGGTGGATGCGGTTGTAACAGTCGGCAAAAGATTCGTGGTAGAGTTGATTTCCCTGGTAATAGATAACTGGCTGGTCGCCGGTTAAGCTGTTGAAGATGCGGGCCACGCGAATATCTACATTATTTTGGCGGTGATAGTCAAATGCTAAGGTTTCTGCTACCCTCTTGCCTTCGTCGTAGCATGACCGAATGCCAATACAGTTAACATTACCGCGATATTCTTCGGTTTGGGGATGTACGTCGGGGTCGCCGTAAACTTCCGAGGTTGATGCGAGGAGAAATCTGGCTTTTACCCGTTTGGCTAACCCTAGCATATTCAGGGTGCCAATTACGTTGGTTTTGATGGTTTTGACGGGATTATACTGGTAATGCACCGGCGAGGCGGGACAAGCCAGATGGTAAATTTGATCTACTTCTAACCGGATGGGTTCGGTGATGTCGTGGCGTACCAGTTCAAAGTAGGGGTTATCGATCCATTTTAGGATATTACGCTTGCTGCCGGTGAAGAAGTTATCTAGGCAAATGACATCGTGGCCTTGTGCCATCAATCTGTCAATGAGATGGGAGCCGATAAATCCGGCTCCCCCGGTGACTAAAATTCTCATGGTTGTTCCTGCTATTTTGATTTTAGCGAAGTGATGCCAAGATGCGGTGGCAATTAAATTAATGACCAATCATATCCCGATTTCATAACCATGACAAAATTAGCAAAAAAAGCGCCATTGCTGGCGCTATCCGGGTAAAATTTTAGCAAATCTTAAAGTTTGGGGGAGCTTAGACCTCCCTGTCGAGTCGCAAAACGGCCATGAAGGCTTCCTGGGGTACATCCACGGTGCCGATCGCCTTCATCCGCTTTTTGCCCTTGGCTTGTTTTTGCAGGAGCTTTTTCTTCCGGCTGATATCACCGCCGTAGCATTTCGCTAACACATCTTTGCGCAAGGCGGGGATATGTTCGCTAGCAATTACCCGGGAGCCGATCGCTGCTTGAATTGGCACCTTAAACTGGTGACGGGGGATTAGCTCTTTGAGTTTTTCCACCAATGCCCGCCCCACATAATAGGCTTTATCCCGGTGAACAATCATCGCTAAAGCATCCACCGGGTCATTATTAATCAGAATATCCATCAGCACCAGGGGATTTTCCCGATACTCAATCAAGTGGTATTCCATACTGGCATAGCCTCGGGAGCGGGATTTCATCTGGTCGAAAAAGTCCGTTACCACTTCGGCTAAGGGAATTTCATACACTAAAGTAGTCCGGCCCTGGGTGAGATACTTCATATCTTTAAAATCACCCCGCCGACTTTGCCCCAACTCCATTAATGCACCTACATACTCTTCTGGGGTAATCATCTCTACCCGCACATAGGGCTCTTCGATTTTTTCCCGCTCTGTGGGGGATGGTAAGTGGCTGGGGTTATCGATATTCAGCACTTCGCCCTTCAGCGTGGTGACGCGATAGACTACGGAAGGGGCTGTGGTAATCAGGTCTAGGTTATATTCCCGTTCCAAGCGTTCTTGGACAATTTCCATATGCAGCAGGCCCAAGAAGCCGCAGCGGAAGCCAAATCCCATTGCACTAGAGGTTTCTGGTTCGTAGGAAAGGGCGGCGTCATTGAGTTTCAGCTTTTCTAAGGCTTCGCGCAAGTCGGGGAATTGGTCGGCGTCGGTGGGGAATAAGCCGCAGAACACCATTGGTTTGGCTTCGGTGTAGCCCGGGAGGGGAGCGGCGGCGGGAGCTTTGGCGAGGGTGATGGTGTCGCCGACTCGGGCATCTTCTACGGTTTTGATGGCGGCGGCGAAGTAGCCTACTTCTCCGGCGTGCAGTGCTTCTACGGGTTTTTGGTAGGGGGAGAGGACGCCAATCTCGTCAATATCGTATTCTTTGCGGCTGGCCATCAGCAGCACTCGATCGCCTTTTTTCAAGGTGCCGTCCATGACGCGGAAATAGGCGATCGCGCCCCGATAGCTATCATAATAGCTATCGAAAATCAGGGCGCGCAGGCTCTCAGACACCGTGTCTCGTGGCGGTGGGATCAAATGGACGATCGACTCTAAAATCTCGGTAATCCCGATGCCTTCTTTGGCGGAAGCGTGAATTGCACCGCTGCAATCCAAACCGATAATTTCTTCAATTTCTCCCGCTACCCGCTCTGCTTCTGCCCCCGGCAAGTCGATTTTATTCAAAACCGGGATAATTTCCAAATTATGCTCTAGCGCCAAATAGACATTCGCCAGAGTCTGCGCCTCCACCCCTTGGGAAGCATCCACCACCAGCAAAGCCCCTTCACAGGCAGCCAAGGAGCGCGACACCTCATAAGAAAAATCCACGTGCCCAGGGGTGTCAATCAGGTTTAGCACGTATTCCAACCCATCGCTTGCCTTGTAGTGCATCCGAGCCGCTTGCAGCTTGATGGTAATCCCGCGCTCCCGCTCCAAATCCATACTATCAAGGAATTGTTCTTTCATCTCCCGCGCTTCCACGGTTCCAGTTGCCTGGAGCAGGCGGTCCGCCAGGGTGGACTTTCCGTGGTCGATGTGAGCGATGATGCAAAAATTTCTAATCCGAGAAACAGGAACGTCGGTCATAAGGTTAGCTTCACAATAGCCCCAGGGAAGGTGTGGTTTGGCTCGCTCTCCAGCGACGGTTCGTCGCATTGGGGAGGCGAAACACGCCTTGACCCCACAAGCAAGCTGCTTTACACATTGTAATGCTTTCCGTGCCAATCTGCGGCCAAACCGTCCTGCTAGCGAAGCCGCAGTTTACGTTTATCCCCTTCTAGGTCTTACAATAGGATGGTGGTGGTCAACTGAGTAGGAGCTATGTAGGGTGGGCAATGCCTAGGAGAATTGTTTCTGACTATGAATAATTTTGCATTTGGCACTGCCCACCCTACAACTGGGCAGGGAGCGCTCTTGACCTTGCTCTCTGGGGGATAGACTCATCCTCTGCGATCGCTCGGCTCAGCCCTATCCCTCACGAACAATGTACATTTTTTCGCCCAAGGATTCATCGATTATGAACGAGCAGGCTGTGGAGCAGGCGGTGGAGTACCGTCGAAACCCCGAAAAAGTCGAGGTTTCCATCCACCTCGATGTCGAACTCCTCGAGCAAATCACTCACCTCACGAATGACCCCAGCAAGGTAATTGAAACGGCTCTGCGGCAGTGGCTGCGGGGTTCCACCAAGCGTGATGACGATTTGACTCGCAATTTAGTGAAAAATCCCCCCCTACCACCTAGGGGGGAATGGAATGATTAGGATCTAAGCGCCTTTTTTCTGGCACCCCAGCATCCAGGGTGTTAATCTGGGCTGTTGGATGCCCGGATCAAATTTGGGGCAAACCTCGCGTTTGCCCGCTTCTCGCCCCGGAGGAATCGGACGATCGTCCCCAACCTAATTACCCCAGTTCTGTTGGCTAGCTTTTCGCTTTCCTATTGCTCTCCAACCCCGGAGAAATTGGTGATTAATTCCCCAGCTTCTGTCTGATTATTCATCATTTTTATATAAAAAAACTGCTCCTGGTGGTCATAGCAGTTATCAAGCCAGCTAGATTCAATTCCTGCCTCTCTCGCCTCAATTCTGCCAAACTTTATCGTTTCTTTAAAAAAATTTTCTCTGCCTCCATCAGGTAAAAGTCCCAGCAATTATGCAGTTTGATGGCTTGGTCGATGTCATTCAAATGTTCTTAGTATAAAGATTGGGTAAAGAGATTGATGCTGATATGGCAACAGTGTCCTGGCTCAGGTGATAATTTCAGTAGATATATGGGATCGTATCGTCATGGCCAAGGTATTTAGGAAATCTTGGGAGTGCCTACCTTATGCTTGTGCATTCAGTGGTAACGCAGGCAGTTGCCTCGATTTTTGGGATTTTGTCCTTAGATGATGGTTTGTTGCTATATAATTTCCTACTAACCTGACATTCTGATGTCTCTGGTTTCACCTAGGTGCGTCACCTTATAGAAATTGACGCGCTCACGCCTGGGAGCGGCTGGGAGGCAAATATCTTAATTTGATTTATATGAATAAAATTTATTTATTTATATAAATACAAACTAAGGTTAATCGCAAAACTAAGATTTGTGGCCTTGCTCCTAACCCAGATCAAGAGAACATAGGATGAGTGGCAAGAACGATCGGCGCTGACAACAGGGAAAGGATGTGATGATGTGGGAGACGTTAAAGGGTCAATTGGGGAGGGTGCAATAATGCAAAAAGCCGGAAAATTTGAGAATTTATTGCTGTTGACAGTGAAGCAAATTCAACAGCAGCGAGAGGTGGAGGAAATTTGGCGCCAAACGGTGGAGAGTTTAGGGACAGCGATCGGAGTCAGTCGCTGCATGATTTTGCCTTACAAAGATTCATCGGCACTCTTGGAGGTAGTGGCGGAGTATCGTCAGGAGGGTTGCACATCTTTGCTGGGTAGGTCGATTCTAGATGCAGAGGCGGCGGAGGTGGAAAAGGCCATCCTCAGTGGGGAGCCGTTGATAGTAGAGCAGTTTTCTCAGGCAGATCTGTGGCAGCGGCAGTCAATGTTGGTGGTGGGGGTGCGGTATATGGACCAGCCATTAGGGGCGATCGTCCTCCACCAATGCAATTTCCCCCATCATTGGCTCTCAGGAGAAATTGCCTTCGTGCAGGAAGTGGCGGAGCAGGTGGGTTTTTGTATCGCTCATGCCAACCTGAAAAAAAGACTAGAGGAAGCTCGCGCCTTAGCCCAAGAAGCATATCGCACCAAAGCCAATTTTCTCTCCTGTATTGATGACCAACTGCGTAATCCTCTGAACGGGATTATTGGCTCTTTGAAGCTGATTTTAGATGATATTATTGACGACCCCGAAGAACAGCGATCGTTTATCCAAGACGCTCACGCTTCCGCAATGGGGCTATTTAACATCATCAATGATATCTTGCATTTTGCCAAACTCAAAGCAGGCAAACTGGACTTGGAACTAGGACAACCAGTTAGCCTCACTAAACTTCTTCACAATGTCGATCGCTTCGCTCGCCCCCCAGCCGAACACAAGCATTTATACCTGCGCATAGAACTACCCACCACTTATGAAGAAGTCATCATTTATGGCAACGAATTACGCTTGCTCCAAGTCCTGTTAAATCTCGCAGGTAACGCCATCAAATTTACCCATACCGGTGGTGTCATTATTACCGCCGTCGTCCGGCTTGGAGAGGTGACAGTGGGCGATCGAACCCTTCCTGGTATGGTAGAAATCACCATCACCGACACCGGCATCGGCGTCCCCTTAGAATACCAATCCCGCGTCTTTGAACCCTTCTTTCAAGTCCACGACCCCCGCACCAGCCCCTATCCCGGCACCGGACTCGGATTAGCTATTTCCCAAAAACTCGTAGAACAAATGGGCGGGAAAATGCAATTATACAGCATGGGGCAAAACATGGGCGCCACCGTCATCATCACCCTGCCCATTCTAGAAGCCAAATCCTAGTTGGTCATTTGTCATTTGTCATTTGTCATCCAACCGAGTAATTAATCAAGTCGTGCCCATCCCCACGAAAAATCATGGTAGGGGCAGGGCATCATCGATATTTCTCATATCACCGAGGAATCAATCATGCCGTGCCCCTCAAATCCCAAAATGACCCAAAATTGACCCCAAATCGACACCCGCAGGGGCACTGCGTGATTCAGATTTCTTGTGCAACCGATATCTTGATGAATAACAGCCCCTACCACCGAAGTTTTGCCGTGTTTCTATATATATGGGCCGCACCTTTTCCATTATTCTTATCCTCACACATAATTTGATTTGAGTCAAGGGGTAAACCCCCACTTTTTTGCCAAATATGCTATGATAGAATCGCACATTGCACCGGGTAGGTCATATGGTACAGATTCAAAAGCCAGAGATTCCCACCTTCCCGCCGGAAGATTTATGGAGTGATGAACCGCCTTTGGAAACTTATCGTCATCTGGAAGAACTAATTATTCTGCTGACCAGCTTAAACCGGTTTTGGTCAGACCGCACCGATTTTTTCGCAGCGGGTAATATGACGGTTTATTATAGCAGTCGCCAACGGAAAGATGAGGAGCTGCGGGGACCGGATTTTTTTGTAGTTTTGAATACAGAACGCCGGGAGCGGAAAAGTTGGGTAGTCTGGGAAGAGGATGGCAAATATCCTAATGTGATTATCGAGGTTTTGTCAGATAGTACCGCTACCGTAGATAGAAATAAGAAAAAGCTGCTTTACCAAGATGTATGGCGGACGCCAGATTATTTTTGGTTCCATCCTTATACGATGGAGTTTAAAGGGTTTACGCTGGTGCATGGTAAATATGTAGAAATTCCCCTCAATGAGCAATCTTGGTTGTGGAGTGATGAGTTGCAGCTATATGTGGGCATTTTGAATGAACGGCTGCGGTTTTTTACTCCTGAAGGGGAGTTAGTTCTGACTCCAGAGGAGGAGGCGGATGCTGAACGCCAGAAAGTTGAGGAGGAACGCCAGAAAGCTGAGTTAGAGCGCCAACGTGCGGATGCTGAACGCCAACGTGCGGATGCTGAACGCCAGCAAGTTGAGGAGGAACGCCAGAAAAATGCTATCCTCCGCCAAAAGCTCCTAGAATTGGGTATCAACCCTGACGAAATCGGGTAATGTCATTTGTCCTTGGTCATTTGTCCTTCTGCCTTGGGACATGTTACCTGTTACCAGGGACAAATGACCAAATTTAATTCTGCTGCCAAATTTCCAGGTGTTTGCCGTCGCCTCCGGTGATGATGCTGTGACCATCTCCACTGAAAACTAAACAATTCACTGCCGCCTGCTGACGCTTGAGGGATGCGATTAAACCGCCAGTTGGGACATCCCACAGTTTGATGGTTTTGTCAGCACTGCCACTAGCTATAATTTGGCCGTCGGGATTAAATGCCAAACATTTGACCGGCCCCATGTGGCCATTAAGAGTGATAATTTCTTCGCCGGTTTCTACCTGCCACAATTTTATCGTTTTATCGGCGCTACCGCTAGCGATAATTTTGCCATCGGGACTAAAAGCTACGGCCAAAACTGCCCCTAAGTGACCGGCGAGATTGACTATGGGGGCGCCTGTTGGCAGTTGCCACAATTTTATCATACCATCTTGGCTACCGCTGGCAATCATTTGGCCATCGGGGCTGATACTGAATGCCAAAACTGCCTCGGAAGCGGCGTTAATCATGGCGATTTCTTCCCCGGTTTTCCAATTCCAGATTTTGATGTTGCCGTCACTATCTCCGGTGAGGATGTGTTGGCTATCTGGGGTAAAGGCTAGGGTAAAAACTGATTCGGTATTGGCTGGAATATTGCGGATGGCTGTGCCTGTATCAGGTTGCCAAATGGCGATGCTGTCGGTGAGAGCGGCGGCTAAATGTTTGCCGTCGGGACTGAAGGCTAGGGAATTGACGGTGGCGAACCATTCTGGACCGTTGATGGTGCGGATTTCTGCACCGGTGGCGAAGTGCCAGAGTTTGATGGTGTTGTCCCGATCGCCACTTGCCAATATCTCGCCATTGGGACTAATAGCCAGAGAATTTATCCCATCTCGATGTCCCTTAATTGTCTTGACCAATTGCCAATTATCACCACCTAGTCCCGCCGTTTCCCCAGTTACCTCTGGGGGGACGATACCTTTTAATAAAGTGCCCAGCTTATCCTGAATTTCATGCACGGCTTCACCGAGAGAAGATTCTATCTTTTCGCTGATATTGTTGCCGAAAGATTCCAAAGTTCCAGATTTCCAAAGATTATCTATGCCCTCCTCTGGTGACTCTTCTGGGGGTGTTATTTCCTCTAATGCGTCCCATTCTGTGTCCGCCACCGGGTTGGTTTCTGGTTTAATTTCCGGTGGTGTGGGCGTTGTTGGCGTCCATATGGTTTCTTGGCGATACTGGGTTGGTACTGGTGGCGGTAAGTCGGGATGTTCTGCTGTCATTTGTCCTGGGTCATTGGTCACAATTACTTGGTCAAGGGACTTTTGACCAATGACCAATTCTAATTTGCCTAAACGTTCTGATATAGCCGCCATAAAGCCGCGCATTTCACTACCCAGAGCGTTGATTTCCGCTCCCGAGTCTTTGGGGGGGATAATAACGGGAGTTTGGGGGCGGGTTTCTTGAATGACGTAATCTTTTAACCGAGCAATTTCTGTATCAGTTTGCTGCTGTAATTCTTGCCAAACGGCTTCTAGCTGTTCTAGGCGAATAATGATAGGTTCTGCATCAAAAGAAGTAGGAGCAGACGCGCTGACTGTTTCAGCACTGAGTTTTTCGATTTGCTCATTGGTGGCGGTGCGGTATGCTTCTAGGGAGTCTTGCAGTTGGCTGGTGATGGTGGGAATTTGGGAGTTGATGTCTTGGGTTTGGTATTCCAGTTTTTCCAAACGCTCTGTTATCTTTTTACTCCCGATTTTTAATTCTTCAATTGTGGCTTGGGTGTAGGCGCGGACGAATTCTTGTAATTCATTTGACAAACCCTCTTTCATCTGACTGAAAGTAGCAGTGTGGGTTTCCAACTGCTCTAAACGCAGGGTGAGAGCGTCAATTTCATCATAGATGGTAGTAACTGCCTCGTCGGTTCTACCGGTGGCGATCTCTTTTAATTCGGTAATTTTTTGCTTGGCTTTTTTCTGAAACTCTTGGGTTTCTGCTTCTAAAGCGTTGAGGCGAGGGGTGAAGAGCATCTCCAAACGGGAGGTTTCCTCTAGGTTGAACTGGTGAAGGCGTTCCCGGTTCATGGCATTTAATGCTACAGCCACGGTCAGGGGTCCGGCTGCATACAACGCTTCTCGCAACACCGCCGCCGCCACTGTTCCCACGACAGAGCTGGCGATCGCGGCATATTCGACAAATTCCATCCAGTGGCGTTTACTCATACTTAGGCGCTTTTCCTCCCCTCTTTGATGGGGCTAAAGCCCAACTACGAACATAGCAGCCGAACTTTAGCCCTTTTGTATAGGTTATCATCAGGTAGGCACCAATTCGCCGGGACGTAATCGCGCCCATTTGCCTGCTTCAGCCTTGAAACTCTCGCAACCCACCACATCCCATTCCATCTGAATTTCATCTACAGTGGTGCGGATGTTGACATTGATGGTGGGCTCGATCGCCTCAAAATCAGGTATTTCCGTTAAATGGGGTTGTTCATGCTGGGTTTCCACCGCGTGGTAGGTGGTGCAGCGGTCAACATAGTGGCAGTTTACACAAATACACATAGTAAAAACTCCACAAGCCTTTTTGCTACTCTAGCGCAGAATGCAAAGAAACCGGGTTTCTCACCTAAATCTCTGCTGAAAACCCAGATTTTCTGGCAAAAACCCGGTTTCTGAACCCTACAATAATTCGCGAATTCGCTGGCGGAACAGCCGCACTGCTCCCCGCTGGCCCTGGGTTTTACTCGCTTCGATAAATTGGGGAATCTCCGCCACCGGTAACACGGGAAACGCCAGACTTTTATCCTGAAGTTGGTATGCCCCATCAACCAAATGATACACTAATAATGTGTCCCGCTTATACCGCCACAGCTCCGGGACGCCTATGCTGGAATAAATAGCATCTTTGTTGACTGATGAATTGGTAAAATCAGATTCTAACACTAAATCTGGGGGAGGGTCAATGGTTAAATTAATTTCAGTTTTGCCCCGAATTACAGCTTCATTTTGAATGTAGAAACAGCTATCCGGCTCTACCGATCGCTGCAAATCTTCCCGCTCAAGGGTGAGAGCGCCAAGTTTGCAGATTTCTATTTCTAATTCATCGGCTAAGGCTTCGAGAAAGCTCTCGATGAGTCCTGTTGGTTCTTCATACTGTCTCAGTGGCATCCTGATTTCTAACACTCCTTGATTATACGCGATTCTCCAGGCCCTATCTTCTCCCACATCAGCCATCAAGGCTTGGAAAGTCGCCCATTTAACCGATTTTAAGACCAAGCCAGCATGAGGAGACAGTTCTGGCTTGACATCTGGGGGATTTTCTGTTATCATTTGTCCAGTCATAATTAATTTTTTTTGTGTCCTTGGTTATTCGTCATTTGTCATTTATGATTTGTCATTTGTATAGAACAAGTGACAAGGGACAAGGGACAAGGGACTAACTCAATAATTCGCGCATCCGTTGACGGAACAGCCGCACCGCACCCCGCTGTCCCTGGGTTTTACTCGCTTCGATAAATTGGGGAATCTCCGCCACCGGTAACACGGGAAACGCCAGACTTTTATCCTGAAGTTGGTATGCCCCATCAACCAAATGATACACTAATAATGTGTCTCGCTTATACCGCCATAATTCGGGGACGCCCATGCTGGAATAAATGGCATCTTTGTTGACTGATGAATTGGTAAAATCAGATTCTAACACTAAATCTGGGGGAGGGTCAATGGTTAAATTAATTTCAGTTTTGCCCCGAATTACAGCTTCATTTTGAATGTAGAAACAGCTATCTGGCTCTACCGATCGCTGCAAATCTTCCCGCTCAAGAGTGAGAGAGCCAAGGCTCATCACTTCCATCTCTAGCTCGTCAGCGAGGGAAGTAATGAAGCATTCTAACATTCGTTTGGGTACTTCATGCTGTATGAGTGGCATCCTGATTTCTAACACTCCTTGATTATACGCGATTCTCCAGGCCCTATCTTCTCCCACATCAGCCATCAAGGCTTGGAAAGTCGCCCATTTAACCGATTTTAAGACCAAGCCAGCATTAGGAGACAGTTCTGGCTTGACATCTGGGGGATTTTCTGTTATCATTTGTCCAGTCATAATTAATTTTAGTTACTGGCCATTTTGATTATAACACCCTAGGTTCGTAGTAGGGCTTCAGCCCTCCATGAGGTTTGTAGTAGGGCTTCAGCCCAAAAAAAGTGAGTTTCATAGGGCTAAAGCCAGAACCACAACCTATGAAAGAGGGCTAAAGCCAGAACCACAACCTTAAGCAAGAGGGCTAAAGCCCAACTAAGAACCGAAGATGATGCAAATGGAGGCTAAATCTATCAACATACTAGCGCCAGAAACTTGGCCTTTTGCTTTAGAATCGCTACCGGAAGATGCTTGGTTGGTGGGGGGAGCGGTGCGAGATGCACTGTTAAACAGAAAGTCTCAAAACCTAGATTTCGATTTTGTGGTGCGCGCCCGATCGGTGGAAACAGCCCGACAAATGGCCAAATATTATCATGCAGGTTTTGTAGTTTTAGATGCCGAAAGAAAAATTGCCCGAGTCGTGTTTGACTGGGGGACGGTGGACTTTGCCAAACAAGAAGGAGTCAGTTTAACCACAGACTTGCAGCGGCGAGATTACCGGATGAATGCGATCGCCTACAACCCCCGTACCCGTGAATTTGCCGACCCCCTGCAAGGACGAGAAGACATCCAGCAGCGCCTCATCCGCATGGTATCCCCCACTAATTTAGCCGATGACCCCCTGCGGTTGCTCCGAGCATATCGTCAAGCCGCACAACTGGGGTTTACCATCGAACCGCACACCCGAGGCGCTATTCGCCAGTTAGCGCCAATGTTGGGAAAAGTAGCCGCCGAACGAGTGCGCACCGAATTAAGCTATATACTAGAATCCGAGAACGGCGCCCCAATGGTGCAAGCAGCGGGGGAAGATGGCTTGCTTAATAGTTGGTTTCCCACTGCTACCAACAAAGATTGGGCATTAGTAGTAAATATCGACACCGCAGCGTCGCAGTTGGCGGAAATTTACCCCCCACTGGCGGCGGAACTACACCGAGACTTGTCCTCAGAGCTGAAAATATCCGGTTATTTACCCATAGCCAAACTAACGTGTTTGGTAGCGCAACAACCGAAAATAGCCGAAGCACAGTTACAACGCTTAAAGTATAGCCGAGCCGAAATTAACGCCGTGTTGCGAGTGTTGCGAGGTTGGGAGCGGTTGTCCCCCCATGTAGGGGCGAAGCATTCCGGCGGACAATCTTTGGGTAAAACCGATAATGTGAAAACCGGAATGCTTCGCCCTGATGAAGACAAGCCCGTATCATCTATGTCCGTGCGGGAGATGTATTTTCTGTTTCAGGAAGTTGGGCCAATGTTTCCCGCCTTCGCAGCGATCGCGGTGGCGACTGGCGTTCCTGGGAACAGTTTGGCGGAACTGGTGACGCGATATCTCAACCCCAAAGATGTAGTAGCTCATCCTGTGGCTCTGGTGACAGGAAAAGAGTTGATGGCAGCTTTACCGGTGCCCAGCGGACCGCAAATTGGGCGGTTATTGGAGGAAATTAATATTGCTGTGGGTGAGGGCAAAATTACCACCCCGTCAGAAGCGCTGCAATTTGCGGCGCAATTGCTCGATATAGTAGGATGATGATTTTGACCAGCAAGAGGATATTCACGAATGACTCGGAATGAAGCCGAAGTAAGGGCGCAAAAAGTGGAGGAGTTGCGATCGCTCGGGATAGAACCCTATCCCAGCGAGTCATACCAGCGCACCCACACCACGGAGCAAGTGCGCGATCGCTTCAGCCAACCAGAAAACACACTGCAAGACGGCGAAACCGACCCCGAAGCACTCCCCATCCACCTGTGCGGACGCATCACCTCATTTCGCAGCAGTGGGAGCATCTGTTTTATCGACCTCACCGACACCAGTGGTAAACTTCAGCTCAAAATCGAAAAAAAACTCGTTCAAGGCGAACCACCATATCTCAACTTTAAACAAATCCAAAAACTCCTCGACCTAGGCGACTTTATCGGCGTCCAAGGCATTGGCTGTCGCACCAACCGAGGCGAACTCTCCCTACAAGTAGAAAAACTACAGGTAATTTCCAAAGCCACCATCCCCTTTCCCGACTCCTATTATGGCGTTGGCGACCCCGAAATCTGCCGCCGCAACCGGGAAATGGACATGGCAGGCAACCCCATATCTTTACCCCGGTATATGATGCGCAGTCGCATCATTCAAAGCATCCGCACTTATCTGAATAACAGCGATTTCTATGAAATCGAAACCCCCGTTTTGCAAGCAATTTATGGCGGAGCCGCAGCCAGACCCTTCACCACCCACCACAACGCTTTAGATGTAGATTTATTCCTAAGAATCGCCCCCGAATTGTTCCTCAAAAGGGCAATTTGTGGCGGCTTTGAGCGCGTCTATGAACTGGGGCGCGTCTTCAGAAACGAAGGCATCGATAGCACCCATAACCCCGAATTCACCACCATAGAAGTTTACCAAGCCTACGCCGACTACTTCCAGATTATGGGAGTGATAGAAAATGTGGTAATCTATGCCATTGAGCAGGTCTTAGGCGGCAAAACCGAAATCGAATATCAAGGCCAAATCATCAATTTAGCGCCCCAATACGACCACAGCGCCAAATATCCCAGCCTCACGGGCAACCATTGGCAAGTCAAAACAATGGTAGAAGCAGTCAAAGACCAAACTGGCCTAGATTTTGACAATTTAGAATTAGTCGATGCCATTGCCAAAGCCGAACAACTCGGCATCAACTTATCTAAACTGGAAAAACAGAGTTTAGGTTATGTTCTCTACGCAGTCTTTGATAAATTAGTAGAATCTACCCTAATTCAGCCCACATTTATCATCGACTTCCCCGTAGAAATCAGTCCATTGGCGAAAGCTCACCGCAGCAAAAAAGGTTTTGTGGAGCGGTTCGAGCTATTCATCAACGGGACAGAATATGCCAACGGTTTCTCAGAGTTAAACGACCCACAAGAACAGCGGTTGCGGTTTGAAGAACAAATCGCCCAACGCGCCGCCGGAGATGACGAAGCGCACCCAATGGATGAAGACTTTATCCAAGCCTTATCCTTGGGAATGCCTAACTGCGCCGGTTGGGGGATGGGTGTGGATAGATTAGTCATGCTATTAACCAACACCCAAAGCATTCGCGATGCGATTATGTTCCCCACTATGCGTCCGGTGGGGTAATGGGGAGACGGTTCGTAGTTGGGCTTTAGCCCAAAAAAGGCTCGTAGTTGGGCTTTAGCCCAAAAAAGGCTCGTAGTTGGGCTTTAGCCCAAAAAAGGTTTGTAGTTGGGCTTTAGCCCAAAAAAGGCTCGTAGTTGGGCTTCAGCCCAAAAAAGGCTCGTAGTTGGGCTTTAGCCCAAAAAAGGCTCAGTTTTAGAGGGCTGAAGCCCTACTACGAACCCAATCAAGAGGGCTGAAGCCCTACTACAAACCCAATCAAGAGGGCTGAAGCCCTACTACGAACCCAATCAAGAGGGCTGAAGCCCTACTACGAACCCAATCAAGAGGGCTGAAGCCCTACTACGAACCCAATCAAGAGGGCTGAAGCCCTACTACGAAC
>DVDU01000003.1 GCA_015296065.1 Oscillatoriaceae cyanobacterium M33_DOE_052
ATTCATCATCAGTTACATCTGTGGGATAAGAACGACGTGCCATTGTACTGATTTTCCAGGTTTCATATGGTTTTGATTATTTATACCATATTTCCCAACCCCTAGGTTTTTCTTTATATTTATTTTATAAACTAGCTCTTATTGGCAGTGGATTTTGCCCAAGTGCTGGCAGTGGCACAAGAGGGGTTGAAAGCGCCAGAACACGCCGCGTTTGTGGCGCGTTTAAGTGGCGCTAACGCTAAGTAGATTTTACCTGATATTGTAGCCGAAGAGGTTGGGATTGACTTCTTTGAGGTTTAAATCGGCTAATCCGTATTCTGCCCAACGTCGATCGCACATAGCCGCCACCTCTGGGTCTGATTCTAACGCCGCTCCCCATTCATGGTCGGTTTCTGGGGGAATCTTGGTAGTAGCATCAATTCCCATCCGTCCGCCTAAACCAATTTTCTCGCTGGCAAAATCCAAAGTATCAAACGGGGTATTGGGCAAAATGAATACATCCCGAGATGGGTCAACTTTAGAAGAAATTGCCCACACCACCTGACGGGGGTCGCGGATGTCGATATCTTTATCTACAACGATGACAAATTTGGTGTAGGTGAACTGGGGTAAAGCACTCCAAAAAGCCAGAGCTGCACGGCGAGCCTGTCCGGGATAGGCTTTATCGATGGAAATAATGGCGGCTTTATAACTTAGTGCTTCCATTGGCAGGAAGAAATCGACAATTTCCGACACTTGTTGTCGCAGGATGGGGGTATAGATGCGGTTGAGAGCAATGGCAATCATTGCCTCTTCTTTTGGGGGTCGCCCGCTAAATGCGGTGAGGTAAATGGGATTTTCGCGGTGGGTGATGCAGTGGAAATGAATCACTGGGGAGTCTTCCACGCCGCCGTAGTAACCCATATGGTCGCCAAAAGGTCCGTCTGGCAGGACTTCGCCGGGGGTAATGGTGCCTTCGAGGACGAATTCTGACTGGGCCGGGATTTCTAAATCGAGGGTTTTGCATTTGGCGAGTTGGACGCCGCTACCGCCGTAGAGTCCGGCGAATAACCATTCGGAGAGGTCCACGGGGATGGGGGTGGCGGCGGCCATAATTAGGAGGGGGTCAACGCCGATCGCCACAGCAATTTCCAGCTTTTGCCCCCGAGCTGCGGCTTTGCGCAGGTGACGGGCGCCACCCCGCACGGATAGCCAATGAACGGTCATGGTATTGCGCGACTGCAACTGAAGGCGGTAAACTCCTACGTTGGGCGTCCCGGTCTCGCAATCTTTGGTGATGATTAGACCCAAAGTGACGATTTTGCCTGCATCCCCGGAATAGGGGCGAATCATGGGGATTTGGTGTAAATCTACGGCTTCCCCCTCTAGGACTACCTGCTGACAGGGGGGGAAAAAGTTTCGGGAGGGTTTCGCTTTGAGTACGTCAAACAGGATTTTGCCGAATTCTACCGCCTGGGAGATTTTTTTCGGGGGTTTTGGTTGCTGTAGCATTCCCAGCTTTTTGCCCAGCTCTTCTAGTTCTGAGGGTTGTTCCATGTTCATCGCCCAACATACCCGCTCTTCTGTACCCATGAGGTTGATGGCGACGGGGTGGGGAGACCCCAAGACGTTTTCAAACAGCAGGGCTGGTCCGCCGCCTTGGAGCATCCGATTGGCAATTTCGGCGATTTCTAAATCGGGATCCACTGGGGCAGTGATTCGGCGTAGCTGTTTTTTCTCTTCTAGCAGTTGGAGGAATCCCCGCAAGTCTCTGGCCATGATTACAATAGAATAAAGGTCCCATTTTCCTTATATTATGGTCTGAAGCACCCCCAGCCAAGACCTCTATTAGCTGTATGTCTTATGTCGGATGAAATTACGTTGAGTCCCGCCTCTGGCGCGGTGAAGGTGAATTTAATCAGTCGCTATCTGGCGGAGGCGATCGCGGCGACCTCGGTGCAACACCCGGAGTGGCTGCAACCACAATACCAAAATCTTCCCTATAGCAGTGATAAATTTAAAGTCAAATTGATGGCGAAATTGGCCGCCACCCTGGCAAAAGCCCCCCGTCCTGATGATATCCCCCTGAAGGTGATTAAAATCTGCGATACTTTTCTGGTGCCCGGTTTTTTAGTTTCTGCTGATTTTGCCATGTTAATGGGGAAAATTGGGCAACTAATTTATCCCGAAGCGCTACAGGGGAAAAATGGCAATAAACCTCTGTTGCGGGTTAATGATTTGAATGGCAAAGGGGTGGCGGAAGTGCCACCGAACTCCAAGGGGGCGGGGTCTAGCGCGATCGCGATTCTGCTCCTGGATGCGGAAAACTTGCAGCTAGATGCCGAAATTGAGCAGTTTTTAGCGGAAATCTGCACTTATCCCATTCAAATTAAGATTGCTTTTGCCAACTGGCGCAATATGGGACTGAAAGATGAAGATTTTCACCGCCGGGGTTACGAGCTGATTCATGTCCCCGCTGGAAAAGACAGCGCTGATGTGAAAATGGCCACGGTGGGTTCGACGATTTTTGTTCACTACCCGGACGCGAAAGAGGTGTTTGTTTGTTCGTCCGATCGAGTCCTCGTCCACCTGTGCAATACCCTGCAAACTCACGGCTTTACCGTCTATCAAGTCCGCCAGCAAGGCAAAAAAATCACCGCCATCAACAGCAAAACTGGTGCTAGATACGTGCGAGACTCCGGGAGTCCTCCCCCAATTCCCACTCCTGATGAATTGATATCCCAAATCAAGTCTATCATCACCTCCGAGCAGGCGAAGGGAAATTACTGGCTCAAATTATCAGCTCTCATTGCTGACTATCAAAATCAATACCAACTCGCTTTAGAAGAGGTCATCGCCCATCACTATCCCAGTCAAGACATTAAACAATTTTTAGCCGATAATGCGGCATTGGTCTGCCACCAGCCGCCGAATTCGACCGAATTATATCTGACCATATTTACAGAACAGGTCAGTGAAGTTAATGAGGAGAATAATAGCTTATCTTTGTCAGTCCAGTTAAAAATTGAATCCCGAGAGGATTTAGAAAACGTCCTACTACGTGTGCTGCTGGAGATGAAGAAGGCAGCCGCGACGGAGAATTATTTCCCCATTTCTAATTTAGCCACGGAGTTTAAAAATAAATACGGTGAATCGATTAGCGATGCGATTAAAAGGCTGAATCTGAATTTAAAGTTTATCACATTTTTGCAGTCTTGTGATACTTTTTATCTGAAGAAAAGCAATGGCCATTGGGCGATCGGCCTTCGCCACTAGGGAACCAAGGGGACCGGGAGGGGGGGATAATTGATAATTGATAATTGATAATTGATAATTGATAATTATCAATTAATTGTATTTGAGATATCAATTAATTGTATTTGAGCGATTTTTGCTGAAGACCTCAACTCCCCACTCCCCATTCCCTGGTTGAAAGCAATCTTTCAAATACATTGCCGAAAATCAGGGCATCCGCTAGAATTGGAAGGTACATTAATAGTCAATACAGACTTTAGCTAAAAAGATGACATCCTACTCGGTTAACTTGCCGCTTCAACTTCAGGAAGAAGTCGAAAAATGTGCCCTGGTTCAAGGCATTCCCCCAGACCAATTTATTCTCTGGGCAGTCGCCGAAAAAGTGGCCGTTCTTCAGCATCAATTCCCCGATCGCAGCTTGCCCCACATCACATATCGCACTGGGGCCAGCGGTAGCCCTGTTGCCGTGATTCGGGGAACCAGAATTCGCGTCCAAACAATTGCGATCGCGACGCACCAGTGGGGAATGTCTCCCCAGCAGCTTGCAGAGGAATATGGGTTAACGGAAACTCAAATTAATGACGCACTCTTGTTTTACACCGCACATCAAACCGAAATTGACAGGGCGATCGCTGCCGAACAGGAGATGGAAACCTTCGTCATGTCCCGAATCAACAAGGGTAATTATGAGAAGGAAACAAAAATGCCTTATATTCTGTAGAAGGAGGGCACAGAGGACAAGGCAATGCCGTGTCCCTACAAGAAATCACGAATAAATCAGAAATTTAGGCGATCGCTAATCTTTCCATTACCTTGCTCATAAACCTCTGGTGACAATTTCTCTTACTTCCCCAATAAATTGGGCAGGCGTTTGAATCAATAACCCACTTTTTGCCGCCACTTCCGCCGTAAAATCTTTGGTATTTAAGGTTAAAATACGGTCAACTTTTGCCAGAACTGCCGCTGCTAATATTGGCGTATCTTTGGCTTCAATAATTGTTGTCCATCGCTCCGATTCGGCGGACTGAGGATTGGGTTGAATTTCTGGTTCAATCGCGGCCATTATCTGAGTAAAAATTGGTATAGCAGCCGGTAACTTTTTTTAAAAATTGCGCTGACATTCCTCGAAAACCTGCTCTGATACAACTAGCTTGAATAGACCAATTTCTGCCATAGTCAATACAGCCCGACTCGCTCCCGTTTTCGAGCCACATCCGGCGATTAAAATGCTAGTGTCTGCAAATATCCTCCGCATCAAGACTGTTGCTCCAGAAAAATATTTTCTCTCTCCCCGTCTATCCCCGCTAACAAATCTGTCAAGCTCACATTTTCATTTTCCATCATCGCCACGATGCGCTCGATGAGTTGGGGAACTTGAGGCGATTTGGGAGATAGAAAAATTAATTGACCGACTTGAATTAACTCCAAGCGATCGCCCTCCGTTACATTCAGGGAATCCTGCATAGACTGAGGCAGCGTAATTTCTCCTCCCTTTCCCACAACAATTGGTAATTGGTTAATCTCTAAATTGGTTTCAACTAAATTTATCTGCATAAATTGACTGGGTTAATTTTTCAAGTGTTATCTCTTAATCAGCGGTTCATTTCATTTTAGCTGATTTACCGAATTTTGACTGCCACAGGACTTACGCATCAACTCCACAGGTAGGGTGGGCAAAATTTTCCCCACCCTACATATACTACGAGAAATCACCCCACTCCGTGTCCTCCGTGTCCTCCGGTTCTCCCCTTTTCAAGGAGGGCTAGGGGGGATCTACACGAAACTAATCGCCGCACTATCCAGCGTCAAACCCTCGGCTCCCTGAACCATCGCAATCAGGTCCTCTGTGCCATTAGTAGAACGGAAAATCTGGGTATCGGTTTGCAGGATATCCTCTTCTCCTTCAATACCAGTATAATGACCGATTACGGTGGAAACTTCCGTGAGGCGATAATTAGTTGCATTGCCTTGGATTTGCAGGATATCGCCATCGAGTTCAAAATCAGTAATTACCAGATCAGGATATGATGGAGAGAAATATTAAGTAATGTAAAGACAATGCGGGATAAAGTCGCAGTAGTGGTAGGGGCCACCGGGGGTATCGGCTCAGCTTTGACGCATTTACTGGCACCAACAGGAGCCAAATTAGTCCTCGCCGCCAGAGATAGAGCCAAATTAGCCAAATTAACCGCCGAGTTACCAGGAACCGAGGTGCTGTCAGTCCCCACCGATATCACCAACCCGCCACAAGTACAAGCACTCATGCAGCAGGCGGCGGACCATTTCGGCGGTATCGATGTGCTGGTGAACTGCGCCGGTGCGGGAATTATGAAACAATTTAATAAACTGGACCCCGCCGACTTAGACGCCATGCTCGATGTCAACCTCAAAGGCAGTTTCTACACCTGCCAAGCCGCCGCCAATTTGATGAAGGACCGCAAGGCAGGTCACATCTGCAACGTCGTAGGCATTTTAGGCAAACACTCGATGGCAATGGCAACCGCCTACTGCGCCTCCAAGTTTGGCTTGGTGGGGTTAAGCAAGTGCATGGCGGAGGAGTTGCGCCGCTACGGCATTAAAGTAACGCTGTTTTATTTTGGCGGTGTGGATACCCCATTTTGGGATAAGGCGAGTCTGAAAGTGGACAGAGCCAAAATGCTCAGCGCCGAAACAGCCGCGCAAGCCATCATGTTTGCCCTCACCGCCGCACCCCAAGCAGTCCCCCTAGAAATCAACATCCAGCCAGAGAGCCACTTATTTTTCTAAAAAATCCGGGTATCCACCGAGACGCTCCGCATGATATAATCAATATAAAGCAATCCAAATCTCCTTGAGTGAATCTGAACTTCACGGGTTCCACCGCCCCATTTTTGGGGCTTTTTTTGTGCTAATTTTAATTAATGATATCTCCCAGCATAGCCGAGAGATGATTTATGCAGGAGGGGCACTGCCCACCCTCCAAATCCAATTATCATCATAGAAATTGTTTGTCATAACCTAAATTTATGGATATATACCGCGTTCACTTGTATGTAGAGAATGCCCGCTATTGGCGGGATTGGTTCGTCGAAAATCTATATTTTCAGGCGATATCATCCACCAATAATAACAATACTCACACAGAATTGGTAAAAAGTGGTGGGGTTCGCTTCCTCATATCTTCCCCCCGCACCCATACCAGTCCCGTAGCCAAGTTTTTACGGCAACACCCCCCCGGAGTTGGCGAGCTAGATTTTCTCGTGAATAATCTGGAATTAATCTGGGAACGTGCCACTAATAGTGGAGCCAAGATATTGCAGC
Source organism: Oscillatoriaceae cyanobacterium M33_DOE_052 (assembly GCA_015296065.1). GTDB lineage: Bacteria > Cyanobacteriota > Cyanobacteriia > Cyanobacteriales > Laspinemataceae > Koinonema. Next base: position 6,535 of record DVDU01000003.1, read on the forward strand.
CGATTCAGGAAAGCAAAGGCATGAAGTGGGCTAAAATATCAGGTTGGGGTAATTTGTGCCATACCCTCATAGAAAAACCTACCAAGACAAATCGGGATAATTTCCAGAATCATCATGTTTGGACAGAGCGCCACACATTATCTGGGTCTAATCTGCTGCCTTTATTTACTGCCATAGACCATGCAGTGTTAAATGTAGATACCGGTGATTTAGAGCCAGCTTTAAATTGGTATGAAACAACTCTCGGTTTCCAGCGGCAGCAGAGATTTAAAATTGAAACTGCGTATTCGGGATTATCTAGTCAAGTCTTAGTTTACCCCGGTGGTGGGGCGCAGCTACCTATCAACGAGCCTACATCGGCTAATTCTCAAATTCAGGAATTTTTAGATTTTAACAATGGGGCGGGAATTCAGCATATAGCTTTATCGACTAGGGATATTTTCGCCACTGTCCGCCACCTGCGGAATCAGGGAGTGCCTTTGATAGAAGTTCCCCAGATTTACTATGAGGAATTGCGCCAGCGGCAGGTAGCGATGACGGCGAATCAATTGCAACAGCTAGAAGAATTACAGATTTTAGCCGATTGGCCTAAACAGAACCCGAAGGCATTACTGTTACAAACTTTTACCAGGCCAATTTTTGAAAAACCTACGTTATTTTTAGAAATAATTTGTCGTTATGAAAAAGCTCGAGGCTTCGGGGAAGGTAACTTCCGGGCTTTGTTTGAGGCAGTAGAAAGAGAACAATTGAAAAGAAATATAGGAATCTTTGAATAAACTTAATTAATTTCGGGAGGATTTTTGATTATTTAATTTCCAGGAAAAAATTGGGGTTAGATAGTTGGGGTCACATTTGTTATGTTGATGATGTGGGGCTTTTTCGTGGGGGTGGGCACGGCGCGATCGATATTTCTCCTTTTTGGCGTTATCTTAATGTAGCTGTGCTACTACTGGTCCCTACAGGGGATAATTTGGGGTAATTTCGGGGGTTTTGAGGGCACTGGGGCGGCGGCTTCGCCCTTATCCCAATTAAGAAACCTGATTTCTCGAAAAGACTTCCGGGCGCTTTGGTGGGAGAAATGTTATACACTGTGGCACAATCGAGGGCGGTATCAAGCTCCCGAAGGCTTCGCTTTCCCTGCGTTTAGGGCGGCGAGAACACATATTGTAGTTTTGGGTTTTCACTACTCGGAGGATTTGTGGCGATCGCGGAAACCATATTCACCGGATTGGGAGTTGCGGCTCTGATTGTCGGAGCAGGCGGATTAGGCATCGAGTGGCAACACCGGCGGCGTCCGGGGAACAAACTAGACTTAACCCCTGGGGAATGGCAGCAAGAATTTCTCTCAGACGATCGGCTTCAGATCGTGGGGGTGATGGAATTCCGCAACCAGACCACCAGCCTGGAAATCATGCTCCCAGATGTGCGGGCAGATATTACCCTCCTCTCCGGTGGCTCGTTGTCGGGTATCACCTACAGCACTCAAATCATACCCATGCACCCAGATGCTCCCGCCAGAGAAGATGGATACTGGTTTGGCTATATTGTGAAGGTGGGTAAGACCACGCGGATGAAAGTGGTCGTGGATATCTCCGGCCCGAATTTAGACAAGCTGAAGGCGGCTTGGGTGCGGGTGGATTATCTCACCTATGGTCCCCAGGGACGGATTCCCAAAGTGCGCCATGTGGTGGTGCCATTGCAATTCCCCGACGGGGCGGCGGCGCCCAATTGGCGCTCTGTGCCCGAGGCGGGGACTCAGATTGCGCCGATTAAGACTCACTTGCTTACCAATTCTGATGACCCGGTGGAAGTGGTCAAGCGCTATGTATTGCCACACGCCCAGCCGGGAGATGTGGTGACAATTGGGGAGACGCCGATCGCAATTATGCAAGGGCGGTTTATTGACCCCGCAGAAGTAAAACCGGGATGGGTGGCGAAACGGGTTTGCTATTTCTTTATGCCCACTTCCAGTTTGGCGACGGCTTGTGGGATGCAGTCTTTGGTGGATATTGTCGGACCGGTGCGGGTGGTGGTGGCGTTCTTGGTGGGGGCGATCGCCAAAATCTTCGGTAAGCCGGGAGTATTCTACCAACTAGCAGGAGAGCAAGCCCGACTCATCGACGATGTAACCGGCACTTTACCGCCATATGATCAGTTTATTGTCCTTGGCCCCGATGACCCGGCACAGGTAGCCGCCAGAATTAAGCGGGAAACTGGACTATCGGCGGCAATTGTCGATGTCAACGACTTGAAAGCAGTTAAAATATTAGCAGCAACCCCCGATATTTCCCCAGCATTGCTAGAGCAATCCTTGCGGAGTAACCCCGCTGGGAATGCCGACGAGCAAACGCCGGTAGTGCTGATTAGACCAATGTAAGGGTCATTAGTCCTTTGTCATTTGACAAAGGACTAATGACAAAACTCCATTTTGGCTGCACCAAAAATGACTTTACCCCTGCCCCAAGATATTTCCGAGAGATGGCCCAATCTCACCATCCGCCCTGTCCAATCCGGAGACCTCGAAGCGGTGGCGAAGCTGCTGGCGACGGGCATAGAAGTGCAAACCCCCAGCATCCGGATTGAGAAAACTGCCATCGATATTAGAGAGCAATTGCCCCAGATCAGACGATTTTACTGGCTCTTAAAATTGCTCAGTTGGTTCCCCAATCCGTGGGAACACCTGTTATGTGTTTATGTGGCTGAAAGTGCTGGGGAAATCAAAGGATTGATTCAAATCGCCCCATTTAACCGCGCCCACAGTACCTGGCGGGTAGAGCGTGTCATTCTTGACCCCACCGTAGAGGTTCTAGGCTTGGGCTCAGCATTGGTCCGCTCCTGCCTGGAAACCATCCGGTCGGCGCGGATGTGGTTGCTGGAAGTGAATGTGAACGATCGCGATGGTCTGGCACTTTACCGTCACAATGGCTTTCAGCCTCTAGCTCACCTCACGTATTGGGCTTTAAACCCCGATGTGTTGGCCAAACAGGCGATGCGAGAACCAGATTTGCCCAACTTACTTCCCGTGAGCAATGCGGATGCTTTCAGCTTGTGCCATCTGGACACCGCCGCCATGCCTCCTTTAGTGCGCCAAGTGTTCGATCGCCATATCCATGACTTTCAAACTAGCCTGGTGCGATCGCTCATGGAAGGGATTTTCGATTCCCTCAGTCAAACCGAGGTAGTCAGCGGCTACGTCTTTGAACCCCAACGTCAAGCGGCGATCGGCTACTTTCAAGTGCGCCTATGTCGCAATGGCGCTTTTGCCCACAACGCCCAGCTCACAGTTCACCCCGCCTACACCTGGCTCTACCCAGAATTACTCTCCCAAATGGCCAGAATTGCCCAGGACTTTCCTCCCGCTCCCTTGCATCTGGCTTCCGCCGACTACCAACCGGAACGAGAAGAGTATCTCGAGCAAATTGGCGCCGAGCCCACAGAACGCACGATGTTGATGTCTCGTTCCGTCTGGCACAAACTGCGGGAATCTAAATCAGCCCTGGAAACCCTCCAGCTCTCAGAAATGCTCCCCGGATTTCAGCCCTCCCGCAAACCGGTGCCCAGTCGCATTTCCTGGCTTGGCCCGAACCCTTTAACCCCTCTGCCCAAGGGGGTTTCAGTCCCAGACGGCACCCCAGAATCCAAAGACCGTCCCACAGAAGACCCCAGCCAGTTCCAAGGGGAGCCCCCGTCGGACTCCTACCCCCAAAACGGTCATTCATGTTAACAGGGGTGACAGACTAGAGAATGAGAAACCAGAGAATTTCTGCCCTGGGTTTGGATGTGGGCAAAAAGCGGATTGGTGTGGCAGGTTGTGATGGCACGGGTCTGATTGCCACTGGTTTAACCACAATCGATCGCCAATCCTTCGCCCAGGTATTGGCGACGCTGCAAGAGCTAGTACAACAGCGACAGGTGCAAGTCCTGGTGGTGGGATTGCCCTATTCTATGGATGGCAGCTTGGGTTTCCAGGCGCGACAAGTGCAGAAATTCGCGGGCTACCTCGGACCTGCCTTGGGTCTGCCTGTGGAATATGTGGATGAGCGCCTCACCTCTTTTCAGGCGGAGGAGCTGCTGAAAGCAGAGCGAATTTCTCCTTCTCGCCATAAGCATTTGATTGACCGCAAGGCGGCTGCTCTGATTTTGCAGCAATGGTTGGACAGCCGCCGGGAGTCCCCCATCCCGGACTCTAGTCCCTAAAATCTCAAGTCGGAAAATTCAACTGGCGTGCTATTCTGGTTTTGACTTTGGCTGGCCTCATCTGGAGTTACAGGTATCTAGCAGTAGATTGGCCGATTCCTTTGCCGGTAGCCAGAGCGATCGCAGTTAATCCCCAACATTGGGACTTCCCTATTTCCTCGAAATATTGGTCATGTCTTCATTAGAATATCCCCAAGAAAACGGGCAAGAACCCGCCGAAATCCGCATTCTCAAGGATGCAGAAGGGCGTGCCCTCTCATGTTACATCGAGCATTCATTTACCATCAACAGTCAAGAGTACGTTTTGCTGATGCCGGTTGACTCCCCCGTGGAGATTTTTTCATGGCCGGAGGAAGAAGACGATTTGGAGGAACCAATCCCGGTAGAAGAATCGGAAATCGACGAGATTTTTGAGGTGGCCAAAGCAGTCCTGGCCGAGCAAAATCTCACCCTGAAACGCACGGCGATCGTCCTCACCGTCGGCGGCGACCTGCCAGATTTTGAAGAACTAGAAGATGAAGAAGACGATTTGGAACCCTCAGAAGAGTCAGATTATGAGGAGTTGCAACTACTGGCCAGCTTCTACAATGAGGAGCGGGAGTATTCCATTTACACGCCTCTAGATCCTTTCTTCATTTTGGCTCGTCTCAATGCCGATGGCCAGCCGGAATTACTATCAAATGAGGAATTAGAGGAAATAGAACCGATGCTGCCTTCTATTGAAGGTATGATCGAGGAACGTCTATTTGATGGGATCTAACTAAGAAACCGGGTTTCTCGCCCTGGTTTTTTGTTGGTGCTGGTTTAGTTCTCTTTTCGACGATCGCCGACATCAACGGCGGCTACCGGTTTGTCTGGCATAGGTAGGGCTGCAATCGCTACCTCTAAGAGGCAATTTCCAGGCAAATCGCTGCGTAGCGCCCTCCTCTGGAGTGCAGATTGGTCGTTTGACTGAGGAAGTGGGACGGAGGACTTGGGACAATGGCAAATCGCTCCATTTGGGGGCGCTAAATCTTCACTCTAGGAGTGGGGATGACTATTTCCCAGGCGCAAACATAGGTATTCCCCCCGCTCCGGTTGCGGTTTGGTGAGGGAGCCGATCGCGCTCTCGAAACAACTCACGAGCTGGAATCTGCGAGCGGGTATGGGGTTGGCCATCATTAACTGGTTGTTGACACTGAATCAGAGATGAAACTGAAGACGAAACCCACCCGCAAGGGTACTACATGGCCGATATATGGGGCGATCGTCATTTTGGGATTTGCTGGCGTCGCCTCCTGGCAAGTCTGGGCTTGGTGGGTATGGGCAATTTCGCCGCCAAAACCGGTTTTCCCAGACCCAAATGCCCCCGCCACCCCACCGCCAGTGAATCTGGTGGTGAAACAGGGCACCTCGGGCAATGAAATTGGGACAAACCTACATCAAAAACGTCTGATTCGCTCCATGACCGCTTGGAAGTTGTGGATCCGGTGGATGTCTCTGCGAGACCGGGCTGGGGGTTTTCAAGCCGGGACTTATGAAATTGACCCCAACGCGAATATGGACCAAATTGCTGCTCAAATTTGGTCGGGCAAGGTGAAGGAGGTGAGCTTTACGATTCGGGAAGGGTGGACGATGAAGCAGATGGCGGCTTACTTCGAGTCCCTGGGCTTTTTCTCGGCGCAAGCATTTATGGATGCGGCGAAGCAAATTCCCTATGATAAGTACCCGTGGCTGCCGCAAAAGTTGCCTCACTTAGAGGGATTTTTGTATCCTGATACGTATGTGGCGATCGTGGATAACCTCACGCCCCAGGCTGTGATCGCCCAAATGCTCCAGCACTTTGAGACCCAGGCTTTACCAGTTTACGAGCAAGGTAAAAGCCAAACCAAGCTGAACCTCCGGGAGTGGGTGACTATGGCTAGCATCGTGGAACGAGAAGCGGTCATCGCTGAGGAACGCCCCATCATCGCGGGCGTTTTTGCCCGCCGCCTTGAGGAGGTTATCCCCCTCGGTTCCGACCCCACGGTAGAGTACGCTTTTGGTATCACTCAAACCAAGGAACGTCCCCTCACTTATAAGGAAGTCAGCACCCCCTCACCTTATAACACTTATATTAACTTTGGCTTGCCCCCGACCCCGATCGGCTCTCCGGGATTGTCCAGTTTAAAAGCCTCCCTCAATCCCGAAAAAACCGAATATCTCTACTTTATGTCTCGCTATGATGGCACCCATATCTTTAGCCGCACTCTGGCGGAACACGAAGCCGCCATCCGACAGGTGGAAGCCGAAATCCAAAAGGGTCAGTAAAATCCTCTTTTGGGGCTTGGATGATAGTTAAATTTTTATCCCTTTAGTTTTATGGGCGCGGGGACTCAGTGATATTGCACGCTTGCGCGTCCGCCCGCCCTCCATTTTATCCCTTTAGTTCTATCGCTCCGGGCGAGTCCGCCCGCTCCCTATACAAATGTCTTGGAATAAACTTTTAGAGCCTGACTTGCTTCTGGGGGGCTCGATTTTGAGTCTAACACCGGAACTGCTCACCAAACACCACCTCAAAGGCTTAGTGCTGGATGTGGATGAAACTCTCGTACCTCTGACAGAAAATCATGTTTCTGAATTAGTCCAGCAGTGGGTAGAAGAAATCCGACAGGTGGCTACTCTGTCTCTGGTCAGCAATAACGTGATTTCTAGTCGGATTGCTGCGATTGGTGAATCTCTAAACTTACCTTATATTGCGGGAGCCGCGAAACCCTCCCGCCGCCGGTTGCGCCAAGCCGTGACCGCGATGCAGTTACCAGTGGAACAGGTGGCGATGGTGGGCGATCGGCTCTTTACCGATGTCCTCGCTGGCAACCGTATGGGTATGTTTACCATTCTCGTAGAACCAATGGTCGACCCCGGCGATGGTTTCCGCCGCTATGGCTGGCGCACCGTGGAAGTTTGGTTATCCCAAATCCTTGGTGCCTCCCTCACCCCCCGGCAATAAATCTTCACCAAATCTTCACAAATCTTTGCACATCTAAATATAAAGAAATAATTAAGAAATTAAGAAATTTGGAAAAAGGCTGTTAGGGTATAGATGTGTTAAATGGGGTCAGTCAATATAAAGACCCTAGCCATCAAAACATATATATATCGGGAACGCGCCCGACTAGCTCCAATCAGGGGCAGTCGGGCGCTTCTCATTCCAGAAATTGTTCATAATCTGGCAGCCGGAATTGTCAGCAATTCCTGACATCACTGGCACCACACCTCCCAACCGGGACAGTATTGGCCCAGATGTGGAGGGAAAATAAATTTTGACATTGCGTCACTCTATCCCCACACCACCCGATCGAGCCATGCTGAAAAAACCAAACAAAACTTGGGACCCTGCCATTTGGGCGAGCTGGAAACCCTTCGGACTCGGAGAACAATATCCTAACAACTACTGGGAAGTATTCCGCGCCGCCTGGGTGAACCGAGACCAATTTGCCTACGCTTGGGACATCCTCAACCAGGGAGTCTGCGACGGCTGCTCCCTAGGCACCACCGGGATGAAAGATTGGACCCTCGACGGGCTCCACCTGTGCAATGTGCGCCTGCGCCTGTTGCGACTCAACACCATGCCCGCTTTTGACCCCCAACTCCTCACCGATGTTACCCAATTACAACCTAAAACCAGCGCCGAATTGCGCGAACTGGGGCGGTTGCCATACCCCATGCGGCGAGACAAGGGAGATCAAGGTTTTCGGCGCATCAGTTGGGAAGAAGCCTTAGAATTAATCGCCAGTAGGATTAGAACCACCACACCCGAAAAACTCGGCTTCTATATCACCAGTCGCGGTACAGTCAACGAAACCTATTACGCCACCCAAAAAGCCGTGCGGGCAATGGGGAGCAACAACATCGACAACGCCGCCCGCATTTGCCATTCCCCCAGTACCGCTGCCTTAAAAACCATGCTGGGCGCTGGTGCCACCACCTGTTCCTATAAAGACTGGATCGGCACTGATTTACTCGTATTTATCGGCTCCAATGTTGCCAACAACCAGCCCGTCACAGTGAAATACCTGCATTGGGCAAAAAAAGCCGGGACAAAAATTGTCGTTATTAACACTTATCGCGAGCCGGGAATGGAGCGGTACTGGGTGCCTTCTATCCCGGAAAGCGCCATTTTCGGCACTAAATTTGCAGAGGATTTCTTCTTAGTCAATACCAACGGTGACGCGGCATTTCTCAACGGCACCATCAAGCATCTAATAGAACAGAATTCAATTGACCGCAATTTCATAGAAAATTATACCACCGGTTGGGCAGAATTACAAGCCCATTTAACGGCGCAATCTTGGGAAGAAATCGAGCAAATTTCTGGTGCCAGTCGCGCTGATATGGCTGCCTTTGCCCAGATGGTAGGTGCAGCCCAAAAAGCTGTATTTGTCTGGAGTATGGGTATCACCCAGCATGAATGTGGCGAAGATAATGTGAGAGCCATTATCAACCTAGCTTTAACTAAAGGATTTGTGGGGCGGGAAGGCTGTGGTTTGATGCCAATTCGTGGCCATTCGGGAGTCCAGGGGGGAGCCGAGATGGGCTGCTATTCTACGGCATTTCCTGGCGGTAAACCGATAACCCCAGAAAATGCGGCAATGCTTGGGCAACATTGGGGATTTGCGGTGCCGACGCAAAAGGGTTTAATTGCTTCAGAAATGATAGAAGCGGCGCAGGCAAATAACCTGGATGTGCTGGTTTCCGTGGGGGGAAATTTCCTGGAAGTGCTGCCGGATCCAGATTTTGTGCAAGGGGCAATGGAAACAGTGCCTCTGCGGGTTCACGTGGATATCATTTGCTCACCGCAGATGCTGTTAGAACCGGGAGAAACAGTGGTATTGCTTCCCGCTACTACTCGTTATGAAATCCCTGGCGGGGTGACGGAAACTACTACGGAAAGGCGGGTGATTTTCAGCCCGGAAATTCCGGGGCCGAGAATTGGAGAGGCGCGTCCTGAATGGGAAGTGTTTCTGGATATTGCCCGTCGGGTGCGTCCCGATGTGGCGGATAAGTTACAGTTTGAAAATACGGCTGCTATGCGTGCAGAAATTGCGCGGGTGGTGCCGATGTATGCGGGAATTCAGCATTTACAAGCAGCGGGGGATAGTTTCCAATACGGGGGGTCACATTTGTGTTTTGGTTGGAATTTTCCCACGCCGGATGGTAAGGCGCGGTTTGCGGTAATTTCTCCCCAAGTGGATGAGCTACCGGCGGGATATTTCCGGGTGGCGACAAGGCGAGGAAAGCAGTTTAATAGTATGGTGCAAGAACGCCGGGATGCGATTACGGGAGCGGTGCGAGAGGCGGTGTTGATGAATCCCCAGGATGCGGCGACGTTGGGTTTGCAAGATGGGGATGAGATTTTGTTGCAAAATGAGTTGGGGGAATTGGCAGGACGGGTGTATTTGGCGCCGATGCAGTCGGGGAATTTGCAGGTGCATTGGCCGGAGGGGAATGTGTTATTGGATAAGGAGAAGCGTTCTGGGGAAGGGGTGCCGGATTATAATGCGGTGGTGCGGGTGGAAAGGTTGAAAAGGTGAAGTTTTGGGGAGGGAATGGGGGTGAAATTGGGTTCAAAAAATCAGGCGGGAGCCGGTCAAAATCCAGCCCGAATCTGGATGGTGGAAATGGTGGCTGAGGGGGATGGGAGGATATCGAGGCATCAGGTTGGCTCTGATGTGGTGGCGGCGGAGGAGCCTTTGGAGATTCGCATTGTGGACCCTAGGAAAACTCTGGCGGTGACGATGCGAACTCCGGGGGCGGATTTTGATTTGGTGGCGGGGTTTTTGTTTACTGAGGGGGTGGTGAGTTGCCGTGAGGATATCCGGCAAATGAGTTATTGTGTTGACCGGGAAATTGATGGGGAGCAGCGGCAAAATATTGTGAATGTGCGGCTGAATGGAGATTTACCGGTGGACTGGGGGGGGCTCGATCGCCATTTTTTCACCAATAGTGCTTGTGGGGTTTGTGGGAAAGCGAGTATTGAGGCGTTGCAACGGCGCATTTCTCGGGTAGAGACGGATCTGGTGGTGGCGCCGGAGGTGATTTACAGTTTACCGGAAAAACTGGCTCAGGCACAGAGGTTGTTTCGAGTGACGGGGGGACTGCATGCAGCGGCGTTGTTTGATGCGGCGGGGGAATTGTTGCAATTGCGGGAGGATGTGGGGCGTCATAATGCGCTAGATAAGCTAATTGGGGCGTCGCTGTTGGCTCAGGAGTTGCCTTGGCAGGGCCGGATCGTGATGGTGAGCGGGCGATCGAGCTTTGAGATTTTGCAAAAATGTGCGGTGGCTGGGGTGGCGATCGTTTGTGCTGTCTCTGCACCCAGTAGTTTAGCGGTTTCCCTGGCGCAGGAATTCGGCATTACCTTAATAGGATTTCTCCGAGGCAACCGGTTTAACGTCTATTCTGGCATTGAGCGGATTTGCCTCTCATCTTTATAAAGATTCGGCGGCAAAGTTGCCAATGACATCGAGATTTGGCCTTGCTTTTTTTAATCATCTTGCTCGTAAATATAAAAAAAAGCGGTGACTATTCATCAATTAACTATATAATGATGGGCAATAAATTTTTACCTAAACCGGGGCTTTGAAATATTTAATATTTGCTAAAAACTCAAAATATACTGGGGCAAAAATTATGATTTTTAGCTAGCAATGATGATGGCGCTAAAGCTAGGAAATGATAATAATTTATAAAAATCGCCCACAATCCCGAAGCTCTTGCTATAATCAGAGGCATAAATAGAAAAGTTACCTTCCAATCCAAACCGGAGCTTTCTCAACTAAATTCCTGGAACTTGCGGGGTGAGTTTCCGTCTCATCAATAGCAAAATAAAGGCAAAAATGAAATGGCTTTGGTTTGACTAACGAATGAGTTAAGTGGATTTGATAGTGGTTGGCTTTCAAATCCTCTCGGATTAACATAATTAATTGGCTCAAAGGAAGCCACAAAACCATAAAAATGCAACCAGAACAACGCCATCACAGCATTTCTGTTGCTTTAGACCAAGAAGACCCTTGGGAGCGATTGAGCTTTAAGCAAATAACCATAGAAGACCGGCCCATTTTCGAGAGTTTTTTATCTCGTGTTTCTCAACCGATATCTGACCTGAGCTTTGCGAGCATTTTTATGTGGAGTGAGGTTTTTGCCCACCGGTGGAGAATCGTTAGGGATTGCCTTTGTTTAGTTGCTACCCAATCGGGGGAATCAACGATGATATTTCCGCCGATTGGCGGAGAAGATGTGGAAGCGGCACTGCAAGAATGCTTGTTTTTTTTCAAAGAATTAAATCCCCAGGGGCTGGTTTTTGAATATGTGCCCGGGGAATTAGTGGAGCGGTTGGGTTTGTTTGAAATCAAGCCTCGCAGTGGTGATTATGTTTATGAAACCCAAAAAATGATCGAGCTTAAAGGTGCTGAACTGGCATCTAAGCGCCAAAGTCGAAATGCTTTTTTAAAAAGATACCGGAATATTTATACGGAAAAGTATGGGGTTAAGCACCTAGATGATTGTGGAAAAATGCTGGATAATTGGCAAATGCAAGTGCAGTCATCAGCGATAATAGATTTAAAAAGGTCTCAAGAAGTCGCAGCTACTAAGCGGTTGATGGCCAATGCCGATGCTTTGGGTTTGACGGGAATGGTGTTGTATGCGGAAGCCCAATTAATCGGGTTTACTTTTGGGGAAAAATTGGGGAAAGATAGCTGTAGCATTATGATTGAGAAGACCGACCGGAGTTTTACGGGGTCGGCGCAATATATTTTCTCGGAGTTTTGCCGTCAGTATTGGGGTGATACCCAGTGGTGCAATGCGGGAGATGATTGGGAAATTCCGGCTTTGGCTTGGACGAAGGAGAGTTATCGTCCGGCTTTTAGGATTCCTAAGTGGTCGGCTTATTATGCTTATGAAAAAGGAGCGGCTTGGAATTATGCTTGCTCGTGAAACTGGGGAAATCGTGCGGGCTTCTTTTCAGGATAGAAGCGAGCTATGGGCGTTAGAATCTCAGTGTTTTCATCGGGAGATTGCTTTTTCGCGCCGTCAGATATCTTATCTGCTGAAAAGTAAGCGGGTGGAGGTGTATGTGGTGCGGGAGGAGGGGCGCATCATCGCGGAGGCGATCGTCCTGAAGCGGAAAACTCCTGGCGGCGAAGTGGCGCGGTTATACAGCTTTGCGGTGAAACCGGGATACCGGGGGAGGGGGTTGGGGAAAAGGTTGCTGTTAAATTGTTTGGAAGTGCTGCACGGCGAGGGGATTCAAACGGTATATCTGGAGGTGGAAGGGGATAATCACCGGGCGATCGCTCTTTATGAATCGCTGGGTTTTCGTCCCATCCGGGAGTTAAAAGGTTATTACCCGGAAAATAAAGACGGTATCAAAATGAAGCTGGTTTTATAGTTTGTTATTGGTCATGGGTCATTGGTCATTGGCTCTGGGGTAGGGGACATTTTGTCGGCGCGAAGGGCCGTTCTCAGGAGCCGTTCGCCCCGACGACAGTTGGAAGCTCCCGCTTCCAGGCATCTGCGATAATGTTACGCAGTTGTGAAAAACGGCTGTGCTATGACCAAACCCTCTGCTACGGATGTTGCCTTGCAAATTACCCAACAAGCGATCGCCGTCTTGGCTGAATGGGCCGGGGTGACATTGCCCCCTGAATGTATTGGCTCTGGTGAGGATGCTGTGGTGCGGCGGGTTAAACAGATGTTAGGTTGGCCCGATGGCGGTCAACCGCAACCTCTGCGACTGCTGTTTGATGGGGTGAACTTGGGTCGGGGTCAAACGGAAAAGCATTATTGGCAGGCAAAGGCGATCGCCGATGAAGACCCGCAAATTTACTATCCCCAGACCGAGCCACCGAACCTGGAACCGTTGCGTGTCGAAGTCAAAACCGCGCTGGGATCCATATCCGGCGGCGACTGGCAAAATCTCTCAGTCCTGACCCTGATTTTAGAAAAATTTGGCTCTTATCTCAGCTTCGGCGAAGCTGACATCGCCTTGGTGGACCTGGCCAAGTCCGCCGGTGCAGTTGCTACTGCCTTGGCGTCCCATCCCGACTCGGACCGCCTCAGCCTCATTGCCGGTGACTTATCAGGAATTCAAAAGTTTATCTACACAATTACTGCCGATGGCGCCCTTAAATCCCTGCGCGCTCGCAGCTTTTTCCTGGAATTAGTCCTCGAAGAAGTAGTACAGCAACTTCTAGAAGCATTGAACTTGTTGCGACCAAATGTAATTTATGCGGGGGGCGGTAACTTATATATCGTAGCGTCGGGAGATAGGGAGAAAGTTACCGACACCGTGCAGCAGGTGCGCACTCGATTTAACGACTGGCTCCTAGACAACTATCAAGGCAAAATATTTCTCGCCCTTGACGTTTTAGATTTCCCGGTTGCCGCCGTTGGCACTGGCTCATTTGGCGCTTATTGGTCTGATGCCACCAAAAAACTGGCCGAGCAGAAATCTCGGAAATTTGAAAACCACATCAACAAATTACTGGCAGTCAAAACCAGCTACACTCCTTGCCGAGTTTGCCATCGCGATGATTCGCCAAACCTCAAGCCTCTGAATCAGTACGAGCCTGATTCACCCATCGCCTGTGGTAATTGTCGCCAGATGTTTGAGCTGGGGGGTCAACTGTTGCGAGTGGAGGCAATTCTGCGCTCTCGCCAAAAAGACCTCCCCAAACAACCCAAGGGAACCATAGAAATCAAACTCGGTTCCGACTCAATCTATTATCATTTATTTAATGATAGCCAACAAATCCCAGATGTGAGCGAAGCTGAAACAGTTTTCTTGGTGAACGACTGGCAAATAGACAAATATCGGCCAAATTATCATACCATGCCGCTGCTGCTGGGGAACTACGGGAAGGAGAGCGAAGTAGAACCAGGCCAATTTATGAGAGCCGGAGAAATGGCAGCCACAGCTATAGGTATTGAGCGGCTGGGCTACTTGCGGATGGATGCCGATCAACTGGGCAGAATTTTTGCCGAAGGGTTGGGGGATAAGAAAACTTTACCCAGAGTAGCGGGACTTTCCCGCCAGATGAGTTACTTTTTTAAAGTGTATCTCAACAGCTTGGCCAAGTGGAGAAATAAAAATTGCCCTGCCAAGATGCAGCGGCTAACGGAAGATACCCGCCCCACCCTGATGTTTATCTACGCCGGAGGCGATGACCTGTTTGTGAGCGGTGCCTGGAATGAAGTGATAGAATTTGCCTTTGACGTTTACCAGTGCTTCCGTGCTTATACGGGGAATAACCCAGATATCACTTTATCTGGCGGGGTCAGTATTGAGGATGTGAAATTTCCTTTATATCAAGCGGCTGAATCGTCAAAACAGGCTGAAAAAGCGGCCAAAGGTAACGGTAGAGACAGTTTTGGTTTATTTGGAGAAAAATTTAAATGGGAGGAGTGGTTAGGCATCAAAGATGCTACTATAATAGATGAGGATGTGAGAGCTTACTTGAGTGTGGAAAAGAGCCAGCCGGAACTATGGGGTGTTTTACCGTTAGTCCAGGCATTGTGGGATAGCAAGCTGGAGCTAAATTATGCCCGTAGCTTTGTGCGCAACCTGTTGCTGACGGCAGAATTACAAAAGCAAATGCTGAAAAAAGTTCAGGAAAAACAAGTTGATATGGACTGGCGGGCTATTCGCTACTACTTGCATTTGCCGAAGATAGCTTACACCTTGGCACGACTTCCCAGCCAGATTCGAGACAGGGATGATTTTGCCCCGGTGCGAACTTCTCTGAAGAGTCCTTATAATGCTCCTTATTTTCGAGCGATCGCCACTTGGCTAGAACTACTCAACCGTACCTAAACCGATGTCAAATTCACCGATAAAACCTAACAAATCAACTCAACCCTCTCCCACCAGCAGACCAGAATCTAAACAGCTAGACAAACCGCCTGCTGGGGAAGAAGGTATAACCGAACGGATAGTTAAGAGAATTACTGGTTTAACCAGTTTAGCCGCCTATGACATTCGGGAGTTAGTGCAAGATGCAGAAGAGTTTGGCCCTTATCTCAAGCAGCAAAGGTTGGAAACTAATCAAGTGCGCAAATTCTTGGATGCTGTCAACCGAATAAAAGTTATCCTCACCCAAAAGGATGACTCTTCCAACCAAAAAGATGACTTTTCCAAAATTGAAGCAAAAGTGGTGCTGCTGAAACCAAAAGTGGTCTATGCTGCTGCCAGACAAAAACAGGCAAAACCCCTAAGCGATGTAATGTGTGCAGCTATAGACAAAGTAAGCACAGCAGAAGATTTTGATCGCTTAGTACAACTAATTGAAGCAATTATCGCCTATCATAAAGCCGCCGGAGGAAAATAACCGTGACTGCATCGTTAACCCCAGAAATGTTGAATGTCGATACAAAACTTTACATAAAAAATTACACTTATGTCTTTGATGCCTAAATTATTCAAAAAACGTCATCTCCTCAAACCAATGAACATAACTAATTTTTTGACACATACAACATTGTAAATAG
>DVDU01000214.1 GCA_015296065.1 Oscillatoriaceae cyanobacterium M33_DOE_052
ATTCATCATCAGTTACATCTGTGGGATAAGAACGACGTGCCATTGTACTGATTTTCCAGGTTTCATATGGTTTTGATTATTTATACCATATTTCCCAACCCCTAGGTTTTTCTTTATATTTATTTTATAAACTAGCTCTTACTGGTGTTACGTCAACGGTGGTGGTGTAGGCGTTGAGGCTGTAAACTTTACCGTCGCTGACTTGGAATTGGAAATTATCGTAATTGGTGCCGTTGGCATCAACAACAGGGATGAATTTTAAGTTGCCTACGTTGATGTCGGCGAAGAGTATTTCTTGGTTGAGAGTAACGTTGACGCCGCTCAGTTGTAAAGCACCGAGGGTGGGGAGTTGGGTGATTTTGACTGTTTGCAGGGTGTCACTATCGGCATCACTGAAGTTGAAGTCAGTGGGGATAAAAGTATAGTCGGTGTCTTCATTTGTAGAGACTGTTTGGTTAGCGGCGGTGGGGGCGTTGTTAATGATGGCATAAAAATTAGCGTTATCTGTAGCTGTGCCCGCATGATTGGTTGCTGAATTGCCGCTGAAACTGGGTGAGTTGTAAATACTGACTATAGGCAGAGCGGTGGGCATTTGATTTTGGTTGGAACCGTTGTTAGTGGTGGATTGCATGGCAAAAATTGCCCCACCTTTGCCTTGGCCGCTCTGCCAACCTGTGCCCCCTGTGGCTGTGTTGTTATTGAATGTGGTGTTGTTCAGGGTTAAAGAGCCTTGGCGGATCAAGATAGCACCCCCTAAACCAGCACCACCACCACCTTGACCCAACCCACCTTGACCGCTACCGCCAAAAGTGCCTTGGCCGGTGGTTAAATTGCCGCGACTCCCACCACCAAAGCCCCCAAAACCTAATGCACCACCGGCGCCGCCAAAGCCAGCAACACCAGCACCTTGACCATCGCCATCACCAATACCACCGATACCAGGACCAGAGAGACCACCGCCTGGTTGGCCAGGGCCGCCATTACCGCCGATGCCGCCACCGCCTGCACCATTACCGCCAACGTTCCCACCACCACCATTGCCGCCAGTGGCTTGATTACTAGCAAAAGTCACGTTATCAATGGCAACGGCACCGTCATAGATGAAAATCCCTCCCCCCATACCGGCGGCGCCACCGCCACCGTCGCTACCAGTACCACCATCTCCACCCTGTCCCCTGCCTCCGGTGATGGTCATGTTGGCGAAACTGACGGTTCCAGATTTGATAAAGAAGGGACGATCGTCACCGGCGTTATTTGTGCCGTCGTTATTCACATCTCCGCTGACGCTAAAGTTATTACCGATAAAGGCAATATTGCTGTCAATTAACTGAGTCGGTGTCCCAGTCAGCCGGACATTGGTGTTGAGCGTAATGGTGTCGTCACCAGGGTTAGTATTGGCTTGTAAAATTGCCCAGCTTAAAGTATTGGCGGTGCCCCCCGTCCCATCATCGGTGGCTACGGTGACATTATAATTGGCTAACACATACTCGTAAGAGTCTCTGGCTTCTTCGGCCAATGGGATATCGGCTTCAATGGCATCGGTGGTGATTTCTAAATCCCAGTCGCCCCCTAAGTCGGGGTTTCCGGTTAAGTCGTTAGAGGCGGCAATATCGGCGCCGGTAAGGCTGCTGAGGTTTTGAATAAAGTTAGCTCCGGTTACTCCTGCTGCTACGTCGCATCCGTAGAGGAGAATATCGGCGTTTTCTGTGAGGGAGGCGCCCCATTGTTGTAGCTGGGAGCTGAATTTTTCCAGATTGTCTGTGTTGAGAATGTCGCTACCGAGGTGCAAGTTGCCTGCACTACCGTGGCTGAGGAGATGTACTGCGGTAATGTTTTGGCTGTGGGCGAGTGTTTCGGTGATTTGAGCGATGCCACTGCGTTCGGTATCTAATACTACCACTTGGGCGTCAGGGTTGACACCTTGGAGCAGGGTTTGATAGTTGGCTACGGTGGGGTCAACGAAGATTATGGACGCTTTCATGGTGTAGGCTCTCAGTGGCGATGTTAGGGGTGCGTTTGAGTAGGTTATCTGTGGGTGGGAATGGCTATGAGCAAAACCGTTCCTAGGATAATGAGCCAGTAGGGTGGGCATTGGCCAAAACCATCATCTTTACCCAAAATTTCAGGTGTCGGCCAATGCCCACCCTACAATATGCTGGGTTTCTTACCATTGGTTTTTTCATCTTGCCATGATTATTACAATTTGTCAATTAAAATAAAAACATCAAGTTTAGATACTGGATTCAAATGACTGACCAAATGAATGCTCAAGAGCTGTTTCGTGCTGCTTATGAAAACCGCTACACTTGGGATGCTGATTTCCCTGGTTACACGGCGCAAATCCAACTACACCAAGGGGATGAGGTTTATGCAGGTGAGGTGAAAATTAATCGCGATCTGACCGTGAATGTGTCGGGAATTGAGAATGAGGAGGTGCAGCAGAGCATTTATACGCAATTGCGGGATGTGATTACTCACCGCAAGCGCAACAGTTTTGAGCAGTCTCACGGCAAAAATAGTTTCACTTTGGGGGCTACGGATGAGACGGGTGCTATGGAAATCCTGGTTTCTGGGGATGCGATGGGGTCTAATTACAAAATCCGGGGTAAGGAAATTTGCCAAGTAAGTCGGGTGATGGGCCGAATGGCGTTTACTATTGATACCCATGAAAGTCTGGATACGGGTGAGGGATATCTGTCTAGCCGTTATGATGCGGTGTTCAGAAATCCCGAAACGGGGGAGTTTCTCCAGGAGCTGCAGTTTGAGGATTCTTATGAGAAGGTGGGCAATTACTTTGTGATGACGCATCAGGTGGTGCGATCGCGCGAAAGTAATGGTCAAGTCACGACTACAGAGTTTAGTTTCTCTGATGTGAAGTTGCTCGAACCCGCTCTGGTGTAGGGACGCGGAGACGGGGAGAGGGGGAGCAAGGGAGCAAGGGAGCAGGGGGAGTGTGGGGAGTGTGGGGAGTGTGGGGAGTG
>DVDU01000171.1 GCA_015296065.1 Oscillatoriaceae cyanobacterium M33_DOE_052
GAAGTCGCCATTACCAGCGGCGGTATCGATAAACTGGCTAAATACCAACGCCTGCAAATCACCGAGGTTTGGTTTTGGGAAAATAACCAACTGGTGGTTTATCATTGGAGCGGTGAGGGATACGAGCAAGTTTCCCGCAGTACATTATTGCCCGATTTAGATTTAGAATTATTCCAGCGGTGTCTGATGATGCCTTCCCTCACAGCGGCTAAGAAAGAATTTGTTAAAGCTCTGCGGGGATAAATTTATGTCATTTGTCCCTGGTTATTTGTATGTCACGATTCAAAGGACAAATCACCAAAAAATCAAGCAGAAATAATCGCAGCTACGGGAATCGTCACATCAGGAAATGCGAGGGGAGAAATGTTACCATCTGTTAAAGTTATCTTGGTTCCATACTCGCGACCATTGGGATGACGATACACAATTAATTCCTCTGTGCGCAGATTCACTAGCCAATATTCGGGGATACCCGCCTCAGCATAAATATGATATTTTACTGTGGCATCTTTGTCTAAACTGGTATTAGAGTATTCCATCACCCAGTAGATATTTTCGGGGTAAGGATGGTGATTGAGATACTCCCGTCCCCGGGGTTGGACAATGGCGATATCTGGTTCTGGTTCAGAGCGGTTGGGAAGGGTAATGGGTTTGGCTTGACTCACCAGAGCCCGATCGCCCAGCAACCGGTTCAGATAATTGCCAGCTTCTGAACTGAAAAACGCATGGGCTGGGTCTTCTGGGGACATTTCGACTATTTCTCCTGCTAGCAACTCCACGGGTCGATCGTCCAGCAAACCCGTATTAATCATGTGGTGGTAGTCTTCTAGGCTCCACTTGACTGTTGACAGTATCATATTCCACCTCCATCAACCTTAATCCTAGGATATCATTTCCAGATGATGTCACTTGTACGGGCGATTCGCGAATCGCCCCTACCGAAGGACAAAGGACATTGGACAAAGGACTAATGTAATATATATATTTTCAGATGGGAAAGGCGGCTGATGGCGAATCTAGTAGTACCATCCCAGCCGTCTTGCCTAAACAGCTTGTGTTACGGGAGACTTTTAATGAAACGATTTGCGGCTTTAGGTTGGGCATTACCCATGATTCTCCACTTTACCGGTTTGCCGGTTCTCGCTGCTGGAACTCGGCAGCCCGCTAAAGCCGTTTTCTCACAGACGGAGCCAGTGGTGACAAACCCGAACAACGTCAGACGTGGCGTTAGCATCGACCTAGTTGCCCCGAAACACAGACCAGATGCGTTGGTCCGGTTGTCCGATCGGGGCACGACTGTCTCCCCCCAGGAGGGTGGCTGGGGGCCCGATGCCACAGTCATATCCCAAACCAAGCAACTCAACCGCGACTATGCCTTGGCGGCTCCCCTTCCGGAACTAGGCAGAACCACTGTGGTGAGCGTCCTCGATCGGCTCGATCGCTCCCTGATGTTTGCCCCCTGTCCCGGCAACTCCAAACTATTTGAATTTGCCGAAAGCACCAATTTACTGGTGCAAATTTGCATTGACGATACCAAAAATAACGGACCTGTGTACTGGATGGGCTATGGCAAAGATGGCCGAGGCAGCCTCACGGTCAAAAGTAATGAAAACTTCGAGTTTTGGAATGGCGGCACTTACTACTCCCTAGAAAGGCGCGGCAAGGGGGAAAATAGTTACATCATCATCGGCAATAGCGATGGTAATCTCCGGGCAGAAGCCATCCTCTACTACTACTACCCCTGTTTGGGAGAGGAAGAATGCCTGGAATGGTAGGTATAATTGTCATTTGTCACTTGTCTAGTGACAATTAATAATTGATAATTGATAATTATCAATTATCAATTATCAATTCAAAGGACAAATGACCTTGTTAAAGATTCGGTAAAGATGAGACAAAGGACATGACATCCCTGGCAGTTTATGAAATGATGAGGCTAGTGGTGTTATTTTTTCCAAGTCATCCTAGAGGTACTATGGAACGAACCCTCCAACCCCGACCCACAGTGGCAGAAATATTCTGTACCACCCTGGCAAATGGCCAAATTACCCGCCGAGACAGGGAAAGTTTGAGGCGGGCTTTTTTAGCTGACAGCATCAGGGATGATGAATACGCGGCGATCGACCGGATGCTCCACGCCGTCAAACGTGGCTGGTTGATGATGGTAGATTAAGCCGAGCTGCTGCCCATGCGGATAACTACCGCTGTTTTTTAAGAAAAATTTAATTATAAAAATCCCCATTAAATGTTATAATCTTCCCCTGCATCATTCCAGAGCCGCATAGGAGCAGGGGGGAATTGTGAATTCTCCCCCTGCTGGCAAATTTAATTCTGGCGGAGGGGAATCGCGATCGCGAATTCCGTTCCCTTTCCCGGTTCAGAAACACACCCCAAGCTCCCCTTATGCTTTTCTACCACAATCTGATAGCTGATCGCCAACCCCAAACCCGTACCCTTTCCCACCGGTTTAGTAGTAAAAAATGGGTCAAACAGGCGGTGAATCACCTCCTCCGGCATCCCCGGACCATTATCAGAGATGCGAATCACCACCGCTCCCCCCCGTCCACCTTCCATGTCCCCAGTGGGGGCATTTCGCACCTCGGTGCAAATGCGAATCTGTGGTTGAGGAGCCATTGCCTCGGAATCTTTGCAAGCTGCCTCTTCTAGTGCATCAATGGCATTAGCCAAAATATTCATAAACACTTGATTGAGCTGCCCCATATTGCACTCCACCTTGGGCAAGTTGCCATACTCCCGAATTAACTCAATGCCAAATTTCCGAGGTTTACCAGAACCAGACTTCCCCCCATCCCGCAGGCGGTGTTGCAAAATCAACACAGTATCATCGATGCCTTGATGAATATCCGCCTCTTTCATCCCCCCCTCATCCACACGGGAGAAGTTACGTAAGCTAAGGACAATATCTTGAATGCGCTCAGAACCCAACTTCATCGAGTTAAGCAGTTTCGGCAAATCCGTCATCAGGAAATCCATTTCCATTTCCTCTGCCACCGCCGCAATCTCTGTACCAGGATCGGGATATTTTTCCTGATATAGATGCAGAATTTTTAGCAAGTCTTGAACGTAAAGTTTAGCATGAGATATATTCCCGTGAATAAAGTTAACTGGATTGTTAATTTCATGGGCTACCCCCGCCACCAGCAGCCCCAAAGAAGACATTTTCTCAGTCTGAATTAACTGGGTTTGGGTCTGTTTTAATTCTTCTAGGGTGGCTTCTAGCTGCTGCGCTTGCTCTTGCAGTGCTTGGGCTGATTCGCGCAGCACCGACTCAGCACGCTTCCGCTCGGTGATGTCGCGGGAATTGACCACAATCCCAGATACGGCGGGGTCGGCCAAAAGGTTGCTACAGGTGACTTCTAGCCAACACCAAGAGCCATCTCGCTGACGACACCTTAGCTCGATGTTGACCAAGTGACTGGGGTTGCTGACCAGGTTCTCGAATCCTTTGGTGAGAAGAAAACTATCTTTTGGGTGGACGATTTCTAGGGCATTTTTGCCGATTAAATCTTCGGGCTTAAAACCAGTAATTTTTTCTAGGGAGGGGCTGGCGTAGCGGACGATACCATCTGGTTCTAAAATGGTAATCAGGTCGGAGCTGTTTTGAATCAAGGAGCGGAATTTGGCCTCGCTTTTGGCCAGGGCTTCGGCGGCTTTAATCCGAGCGGTCACATCTTCCATTGTCCCGAGCAGACCCACAACTAGACCGCTACCATCATGGAGGGGAATTTTATTCACATCCATCCAGGCTTGCTTGCCATTAGCTTGCAGCCTCGATTGCAGGATGTGATACTCTGCCCGATCGGCCTGCATCGCCCTGCGGTCTAGCTCGCGGAAACCTTCTGCCTCCTCCTGCTTCCAAGGCAAATCGTAATCGGTTTTGCCGATGATATCTTCAGGGTTGCTGACGCCAGCAATGCGAGCAAAATTGCGATTGCAACCCTGATAAACCGAGTTGGTATCTTTCCAGAAAATGTATTGCGGGATGTTATCCAAGATAAGTTGCAGCATTTCTTGGGAGTGGCGCAGGTGTTCTTCCACCCGCTGACGATCGTTAATTTCTCGGTGCAGTTGGGCTACCACCTCCTCGAGTTGTCCCAAAGTCGCACTCAAAGCCGCTGTACGTGCCACCACCCGGGCTTCTAGCTCTTCATTCGCCTGTTTCAGCTCCTCTTCGGCGGCTTTCCGTTCCTCAATATCTTGAAAACAGCCGATCGTACCCACCGCCAAACCCGCTTCATCTCGCAGTACAGTCAAAGACAGATGCGCCCAAAATTTTGCCCCTCCCTTGCGGCGCAGCTGCACTTCCATTTCCATACTCCCCAGCTTTTGCAACGGTTCGATGATTTGCTGGCGGATAAACTTGCTGGTGTGAGAAAAACCCTCGGGATAAATCAAGCCGAGGTGTTGTCCCAAGATTTCAAATGTAGAATGGCCGAATAACCGCACGGCTCCTTGATTCCAACTGGTAACGATGCCCTGCAAGTCAGTAGTAATCACAGCATCGTGGATTTGGTCAATGATTTGGGCTTGCTCCCATAACATCTTTGCCGTGTGGATGGGGTCTTTGCCGTTGGTGTTGTTATCTGTAGAGCAGCTAGGACGCCAGTTATAGTTACCTGTGTGGCTCGTTCCTAGGACATCGGGGGTGAGGCGACCGGTGAAGTAAACTAATTGTCGGCGACTGGTGGCGGTCCATGACAACCTGATGTATGTCCCATCCGCCCGTCGGTAGCGATTTTGGAAGCTCACCGTCCCGGAAGTCATCGCCGCCAGTTGTTGCCATTTCGCCAGGGTGAATTCCCGATCGTCCGGGTGGACTAACTGGAAAAATTGCCTGCTCTCGGCGATCGTAAAACCCAGGGTGCTTTCCCAGATGGGGTTAAGCTGCTGGATTTTGCCATCCCAACTAGCGATGCCCAGTATATCTTGTGAGATGTGAAACCAAGCGTCTGATGCTTCTGGGTATTGGAAGTGAGGTTTAATTTTATTTTTTAGTGAGGGATGTAACATTGGTTATCTTTTGTGCTTCTGTGACCAAATCCGGTTTCTGGGATGCCACCCTGACCTGCACCATTGCAGCATTCATGTCAATTGATGCTGATTTTTATTAATTTTTACTGGAGAATGTTGCTTTTTGTATCTGATTTTAGCTTAATTTAATAATATTGTAATATTATCGAAAGAAAATTAATTGTTATAGGGGTACTCAGCACTGAGGGGTATGAGGTGTCAGATGGGGTTGGGGTAATTTATGAATTGCCCTCTGAGGGCAGTAGTGCCCCTGGAGGTGCCCTAGCCTTGTGGGTGCTTCTTTGTGGTATTCTGAGAAGGGAAAATTCTTCACCATAAATCCCGCTCCCAGATTGAGATAAATTTGACTATGCCCTTGCTCGATGCCATTACCACTTTTCCTCTGACTGCCGTAGTCGGCCAGGAAGCGATTAAATTAGCCCTCCTCCTCGCTGCGGTGGACCCAGGAATGGGGGGATTGGCGATCGCCGGTCGTCGCGGCACCGCTAAATCCGTCATGGCCCGCGCCATTCACTCCCTCCTCCCCCCCATCGAAGTCATCAAGGGCTCAATCAGCAATAGCGATAAAAATGCCCCGGCAACTTGGGACGATTTCCTCCAAACCACCTACGGCCATACTAACCCAGAGTCGATCCCCACAGAAATCATCCCCACCCCCTTCGTGCAAATACCCCTAGGCATTACCGAAGACCGACTATTGGGTTCTGTGGATGTGGAGCAGTCAGTAAAACAAGGCAAAACCGTATTTCAGCCCGGATTATTGGCAATGGCTCATCGCGGCGTCCTCTATGTAGATGAAATCAACCTTTTGGATGACCAAATTGCTAACCATCTGCTCACAGTCCTCGCGGAAGGGCGCAACCAAATCGAGCGGGAAGGGATTAGTTTTTCCCACGCCTGTCAACCCCTCTTCATTGCCACCTACAACCCAGAAGAAGGCCCACTGCGCCCACATTTGCTCGATCGCATCGCCATCAACCTCTCCGCTGACGGTGTATTAGGTATCGATGAGCGCGTTCAAGCCGTGGAGCAAGTCCTCGCCTACAGTGCTAGCCCCCAAAACTTCCTCACCCAATACGCCGAAGATACCGACAGCCTCAAAACCCAAATCATCTTAGCCCGCGAGTGGCTCAAAGATGTGCAAATCTCATCCGGGCAAATCGCCTATTTAGTCGAAGAAGCCGTCCGGGGGGGCGTCCAAGGACATCGCGCCGAACTGTTCGCCGTGCGCATCGCCAAAGCCGCCGCCGCTCTCGGTGGGCGCAATGTGGTTAACGCCGAAGACCTGCGCCACGGGGTGGAATTAGCCATTGTCCCCCGCGCCACCATTATTCAAACTCCCCCAGAAGAACCACCGCCACCACCGCCACCGCCACCACCGCCACCAGAGGATAACTCGGAAGAGCAGCAAGAGGAGCCCGAAGAACCGGAACAACCGGAACCGCAAGAAGAAGAACAACAAACTATCCCGGAAGAGTTTATTTTTGACCCCGAAGGTGTCATCCTCGACCCGGAAATCCTCTACTTTGCCCAGCGATCGCAACGTCAAGGCAAGTCGGGCAGCCGGACGATGATTTTTTCCCAAGAGCGGGGACGTTATGTCAAGCCAGTATTGCCTAAAGGACGGGTGCGCCGCGTGGCGGTAGATGCTACCCTACGGGCAGCGGCTCCCTACCAAAAGGCGCGGCGGCTGCGAGAACCCGATCGGAAAGTCATCGTAGAACCGGGGGACGTGCGCGCCAAACGGTTGGCGCGGAAAGCTGGCGCTTTGGTCGTGTTCTTGGTGGATGCTTCCGGCTCGATGGCTCTCAACCGGATGCAGTCGGCTAAAGGTGCGGTGTTGCGATTGCTCACGGAAGCTTATCAAAATCGTGACCAAGTGGCTTTGATTCCTTTCCGGGGAGAACAGGCGGATGTACTTTTACCCCCCACCCGATCGATTACTACAGCGCGGCGGCGTCTGGACCGGTTGCCCTGCGGTGGCGGTTCGCCTCTGGCGCATGGGTTGACTACGGCAGTGCGGGTGGGAATGAATGCCCAGCAGTCTGGTGATATTGGCCAGGTGGTAATTGTCGCCATTACCGATGGGCGAGGCAATATCCCTTTATCTCGCTCTTTGGGCGAGCCGCTCATCGAAGGGGAAAAGCCGGATATTAAGGCAGAATTGCTGGATATTGCAGGCAAAATTCGCGCTTTGGGGATGAAATTGTTGGTGATTGATACGGAGAATAAGTTTATTTCTACCGGCTTTGCGAAGGAATTGGCGCGAACGGCGGGGGGAACTTATTATCATTTACCCAAGGCTACGGATCAGGCTCTGGCGGCAATGGCATCAGGGGCGATCGCTGACATCAAACGTTAATTTGTCCACAGGTCATTTGTCCTGATAATTGACAATTGATAATTGACAATTGATAATTATCAATTATCAATTATCAATTATCTCCCTCCTTGCCTTCCCCGAAATCAATATCTCATTAAGCCAGCTCTTTCTCCCGGTGATTTCGTCATAATAAGTTGGTAGTCATCAATTTTCAGCGCCTTGATGCCGAACCTGAGCGGAGGTTTATCAGTCAGGATTCATCCCAGAGGCCAAATGTGTTAGGGGCATCTGCGATCGCAACTATGGCATCGCGTCAACTACACCATCAGGTTTCGCGTTAGCATCGCCGCCCTAGGCGTCGCTCTCGCATCGACAACAAAGGAGACCAAGGACACCAAAGCATCTGTGTCCTCTATGCCTGAAGTGGTTTTTCCCCTTGTTACCACGGACACACTCGCTCGTAGAAAGAGGCAGCGACCATGACCGACCAGCAGCAATTGAGCCTGAACCAGCAAGCTGTAGAGCCTGTGACTATCACCAGCTCCGGTATTACTCCCCCCCCGGAGACGGTTGCTACTCAACAGACTGTCGTCAGTTCTCCAGCGAGAAAAAAATTCCTCGGTGCCCGCGAAAGTTTGACCTTGAGCGGACACACATCCTCTGTAACTTCCGTCAGCCTCAGTGCTGACAGCCGCTTTGCCCTCTCAGGAGGATTTGACGGCACAGTAAAGCTGTGGGACTTGCAAGCTGGTCGCAGTTTAGGCACTTTTAGCGGACATGCCTCCTGGGTAAATTCCGTATGCCTGAGCCATGATGGCAAATTAGCTGTCTCAGGCAGTTCTGATGACACCCTCAAACTCTGGAATGCAGCCACTGGTGACTGTATCAGCACTTTCAAACACCATCCCTCGGAAGTGACATCGGTTTGCCTTAGTCCAGATAATCGCTTGGCTCTGTGTGGCACTGATGACGGCAAATTGCATATATGGGATGTGGCCAATGAACTCCACCTGCGCACTTTGCCGCGTCGAGAACCGCAAAACCCGAGTGCAGGCGCCACGCCTAACGGCGATCGCGGCCACAGTGATGAGGTAACATCGGTGTGCGTCAGCTATGACGGTCAATTTGCCCTCTCAGGCAGCAAGGACAACACCATTATCCTCTGGGAAATCGCTACAGGAAAACAATTGCGCACCTTTGCTGGTCACACCTGGGTAGTAAATTCTGTGTGCTTGAGTGCGGACAGTCGCTTGGCTCTTTCTGGCAGCTCTGATGGCAGTTTACACTTGTGGGATTTGGCTACGGGTGCGGCCACTTCTTTCGGCAGTGTGGCGATCGGCAATTTTAAAGGACACACCTCCTGGGTAACATCAGTCAGCTTAAGTGCTGATGGTCAATTCGCCCTTTCTGGCAGTGGCGATAGCACATTGAAATTATGGGAAGTCACCACAGGACTTTGCCTACATGAGTTTGAGGGTCACTCCTCCTGGGTAAATTCCGTTTGTCTCAGTCCCGACGCCAAATTTGCCCTCTCTGGCAGTGATGATAACACCCTCAAACTGTGGGTTCTGGACTGGAAGGAAGTAAAAGTACCCGATAGCGATTGGGATGAGGGAGCCCGTCCTTACCTGGAAACTTTCCTGACTTTGCATACTCCTTATGCCGGGACTTTGCCATCAGACAGAGCCCCCACAGAGGAAGAGATTACCGCCGCTTTGACTCGCTTTGGCACTCCTAGTTGGAATGCCAAGGACTTCGGGCAACTGTTGTTAACTCTGGAGCGAGTGGGTTATGGCTGGTTGCGTCCCTCGGGGGTGCGATCGCAATTGATGGCAATGGCTTCGGGAAACAGGGACGCTCTTCGCCACAGGGGAGCTATCAACAAAGGCAAGGCAGAACCGCAGTTCGCCCCTACCGAGGCTAGCGCGACGCCTGACGGCGTTCGGCGAGGGGAAACCGCTTTTGTCACCTTGACGGTGGTGGCGGGGGAACTAGAAAAGAAAGAATATTCTTTCACGGAACGCGCTACCTGTATCATTGGTAGGGCAAAAGACTGTCACATTTTGATTCCAGATTCTGAGATCCATCGCACCATCTCCCGCTATCACTGCTTACTGGATATTAACCCGCCCCAAGTGCGGGTGCGGGATTTCGGCAGTTTGAATGGTACTTATATTAATGGGGTAAAAATTGGACAACGCCCCCGCTATCAAAACCCCAATAGTTCGGTTGTGGAAGAGGGCGAGGTGGCCAATCTATCGTTTCGGGCAATGTTGTTGCAGGATGGTGATGAAATTAGGGTGGGTAATACTGTGTTTCGCGTCAAGATCTTGCCATCCCCTTTACAGGATTCATTCATCCCACCGGGCGCCGGAGAATCCCCAGTAAATTATACATCATACTCAGAATCAGAAGTGGCGTTGAAAATTCTTCACCCCCAAACGGTTTTCCACCCTAGTGCGATAGAGCAATTCCTCAGCCAGATGGCTAATGCTAAAGCCTTGCAGCATCGCTATCTTAATCCGATTCTAGATGTGGGCTACCGTGATGGTATTTTCTTCATCGCCTATCCCTTGCAAGGGGGCAGTGTGGAAGATTTGATGCAGGCATATGGGGGTACGCTGACACCGGATGTGGCGGTGCCGATCGTCCTGCAACTTCTCGATGCCCTGGAATACGCCCATAATGCTGAAGTGCCCTACCTGAAACAGCCCGATCGAAGTTTTGCACCAGGACGTGGCTGGGCTCACGGTGACATTCAACCCAACAATATTTTACTCGTTTCTCTAGATGGTAATCCCAATCATCTAGAGGTGAAACTCTCAGATTACGGTGTTGCCCGAAGTTTTGACCAAGCCGGTTTAAACGGTCTTTCTGTGACGGATCCTCATCTGTATAGCCCTTATTTCCTGCCTCGACAGCAAGCGATTAACTTCCAATCTAACCTAAGCGCCGCTGACATCTGGGCAGTGGCAGCCTGCCTTTACTATATGCTGACCGGCACCTACCCCCGCAACTTCGACAAAAAAGACCCCTGGTTAATGGTACTGCAAACACAGCCGGTGCCAGTTCTAAAGCGTCTCCCTTCTCTACCCCAACCCCTGGCAGATTTAATTGATCTGGCTTTGGTCGATTATCCCCGGATGAGATTCACCCGCCCTGGGGCATTTAAGCAGGCTTTAGAGAGTATCCTGTAAAGTTGTCATTTGTCCTACGAGTCCAAGAGTCCTTTGTCCTTTGTTTGTTCATACAAGGGACAAGGGACATAAGGACAAAGGACAAGTGACAAATGCTATTAGCTAGAAGCGTCCAACTGCTGTTGCTGCTCGCGACGTTTCCGAGCATAGAGTTGAATCACGATGGCAAACACCAAGACGGCTGCGATCGTGCCCCAAGCCGTGATATCTGTGGGTAAACTGTCCTTGAAAATTGCCAGCAACACCACCAGCCCGAGCAAAATCGTGGGAATTTCATTAATCCGCCGCATTTGCAAACCGCTAATCGTACAATTTCCTGCCTCTAGTTGCCGAATGATCCGCCCGCAGTAGAAATGAAACCCGATTAACAGCAACACTAAGAAAATCTTGGCGTGCAGCCATGTTTGCTTGAGCATTTCTGGTTGGGTGTAAATAATCCCAATCGCCATGACGATCGTAAATATCATCGCTGGCATCATAATCAACTTGTACAGCCGATTTTCCATCCGGCTATACTCAGTTTGCAGAACCGCTCTTGCCGCTGGCTCGTGGGAATCTGCCTCAATGTGATAAACAAACAGACGAGGTAAATAAAATAGTCCCGCAAACCAAGCCACAAAGCCAATGATATGGAACGCCTTAAACCAGAGGTAAGCCATAAGTTTTCCTCATAAATCCACTTTGACCCGTTACATGTGTAGTTTTACCGCAAATTCAGCCCCCGGTCAAGGGATGATCGAGATTTTACTTATAGTCATTTCCAATCAGAAGGAGATTTGGCTCTGGCTTAAATCAGCGATTCTTATTGGTCAGCCCTCACCCTCCATCCCTGGACCAAAAAGGGAGAAAGGGGAGGGTGGGGAGGGTGGGAAGTTTGTATTCTTCCCCATATCAGTGACATAGCAGGAGCCAGGAGGAGGCTCCTGACCCCTACAAGTTAGGCTAAAACCTGATTCAGCTTACCAGAGAAATAACCTTCTAAATCCAGAGTTACATACAGAAAACCAAAGTCTTTAAAAGCCGCCACCAGCACGGGTAAATCCGTAGTCGTGATAAAGTCTTTGATTGCTTCTGGGGGTAACTCAATGCGGGCGGTATCCCCAGCGGAACGCACCCGCAAATTTGACCATCCCAACTGGCGTAAATAGCGCTCGCCGCGACCGACACGCTGCAATTTGGCAACGGTGATTTCTTCCCCATAGGGAAAACGAGAACTCAAACAAGGTTGGGCAGGCTTATCCCACCAGGGTAAACCCAATTGTTGGGCAATTTGGCGCACTTCGGCTTTAGTGATACCCACTTCCGCCAAGGGCGATCGCACCCCACGTTCTTTCGCCGCCTGAATACCCGGACGATAGTCCTGCAAATCATCAGCATTCACCCCATCCACCACATAAGGATAACCCCGCTCTAAAGCCAGAGGTTTTAGGGTATCATGCAATTCGCTCTTACAAAAATAGCAGCGATTCACCGGATTAGAGGTATAATTAGGATTAGCCATTTCCTGAGTTTCTACCTCTTCGTGGGCAATTCCAATTACCGCCGCTTGCACCCTCGCGTCTTCTAAATCTTCCGGGAGTAAAGACGGAGAAACCGCCGTCACAGCTAGGGCGCTATCTCCCAACACATCCCAAGCTACTTTCGCCACCAAAGTGCTATCAATACCGCCGGAATAGGCAATCAACGCCTTATTCATTGACTGAAAAATCCCCTGAAGCTGCTCTAATTTATTCATTGGTCATTAGTCATTGGTCATTGGTCATTGGTCATTGGTCATTGGTCAAAATTCCCGCCTTCTAAACGCGAGAGTGGTGATGGATAGTACCAGCACAGTGTAAAATATCGCATATACAGCGTTAAATGCCAAAGTGGGTAACGGTGGTAACTGACCATACACGGCCATATTTTTTAAATCCAGCTTGGTCAAATCTGGTAAAATCAAATAAAGATACTTCGTCAAAGTAATAATCGCCGGATTTTCCGTCAGCGCTCCCGCTTTGACGATATCCGGGCTCAAATGGCCCATCAAATAAATGCCGAAAGTAAGCAACGACCCCAGCAGACCGCTGGTTAACACCCCAAAAGCAATGGCAAATGCCGTCAGCAACGACAGTTCTAAAAAGATATAAACCATTGCCACTAAAATACTGCCTAATTGATAATCAATGTTATTGGCACTCAAAATCGCAAAGTAAATCATGGTGGTAATAGCAATGAGGAGTGCTAGCACAGCAGCCAGTCCCAAATGCTTACCTACTATTAATTCACTGCGGCTAATGGGTTTAGCTAGCAGTACCAAAATCGTGCGTTTTTCGATTTCTTTGTTAATCATTTCCGTGCCAACAAACACGGCTACAATTAAGCCAAAAACCCCGATACCGCTGATACCTAAATCTGTGATAATTTTATCCTCTGTGCCGATGGCAATTTCCGAGATCAACCGCAGGGAGCTAAGTAAGAAGAGGGCAAAGAAGCCAATCAGGTATAAAACCCGCTGGCGCAATACTTCCCAAAACAGATTGCGGCTAATTGCCAAAGTTCTAGAAATCACGCCTCTAGGGCCTCCAACCGATAACATATTGAATCATACCTCCTTGATTTTGGTCATTGGTCATTGGTTCTTTGTCCTTTGTTCTTTGTCCCCCAGAAACCGGGTTTCTCAAAAGAGAGGTGTCGTACCTAGACAAAAGTTCTCTGCAAGAAACCCGGTTTCTTCTCCAAGTGACAAGTGACAAGTGACAAATTAATTGAATTTGGTATTATCCAGCCAATTATATATGGATTTGGGTTTACCAGAAAGCCGTTCGCTTCCTGGTTGACATTCCAGAGTTGCGAAGGGACCGGCATTGCTGGGGAAGCCCCCTCGCCGATCATAGATTTGGCGAATTTCACAGACTTTGCGGAAGTAATCGAGTTTTGATTTCGTCTGGGGGCCGTTCCAGATGACGAATAACTCTAGTTTATAACCGTTTTCGGTTTGCGCGATCGCCGCTTGGAGTTCCCACCACTGATTTTCCCCATATTGGGGTAGCCGCACCTTCACAGAAGATTCTAACTTTCCCTTGGTCAGTTTGGTAATCCAAGCCTTCACCTCTTGCCAACGCTTACCCTCCACCTCACTTTGGACAAACGCCACCATCGCCTCCAAAATTGAAGCCCCCCGAGTATCTGGCGGTGCGGCGCGATTGACCCGCACCACAAAAGTGCTTTGGCTCACATCCCCAGCAATAATTGTCGGATATTCCTTCGTCCAATGGTCAATCAGAAATGCAAACTGTACCCAGGTACTGGCCAAACAGCTTACCAGCATGACAATCACGATTTTGATGCGCATTTCTGCCAAAGAAAATTCCGATTTTTTGCCCGATTTTTGGGATTTCAAAAAATCAGAACCTGCTGCCAAAGCGCCCCACAATACTGGCCAGGTGATGCCAGTAAAGTATAGCCATTCATCCAGATAGCGAAAGAGCAGGATGCAAATGATGAGAGCAGCAATTCCCGGCCATATCTCCAAACCCAAAATTTTCCAAGGGTGCTTAAATTGGGCCCAAGTCACCCCAATCAGCGAGAAAATGATGGCGCAAACCGTGATAATTTGATGAGATGCTGCTGAATTCAACCCCCACTCTCCTGTGAGCAGAAACATCAACCAGGAAAACAGACTCAGCAAAATTACCGTTTCCCAAGAAAATGGGCGGGTGGGCTTCAAGCTTTGCGCAAACCGGTTGAGTAGAGAGTTGACTTTCATGTTAATTCCCCACCCAATTAACTAAAAATAAAATTGTGAGAATTAAAGTATTGCTACAAGAATGTGCCCACAATACTACGGAATGTAGGGGATAGCGGTTTTGCCGCTTTTTCGCGGCTAATACTACAGCTTCTTTACCTAAAAGCTGGATTTTAGACATAAATTTAATGGTATAAATTTTAAAAAATAGCAAGATGATAAAAATAGTGGTGGCGACTAAAATTATCGCGGAACCAAGCAGGGGAGAATATTGATTTAAAAATATGTAGCCAGCTAAATCGTGTTTGATGGGAGTGAGGGCAGGAATTAAATCTAATAGGAAGTATGCAATGTAAAAAAAAATCAGCCAGCCGATAACAGCGGCGAATAAATTGGTCGTGGCGGCGGCGGCAATACTGTTTTTTCTCGTCAGCTTGAGGGCGGAATGAAAAAAGTAAGATTCGGCGGCAATGGCCACTAGCAAACATAAGGCTTGCAACAGGAAAGCCCGCAAGGGAAGAATGTAGGGTATTTCAATTCCGGTTACAGGATTCATTGGTCATTTGTCCTTTGTCCTTTCTCCTTTGTCATTGGTATGATAGCATGATTTTACAAATCGGAGGTGAATGTACATGGGCGTTAGGCGTCACTGGCAGTTCACCTCCGCCCGCCACCCAGAACGAAAACGTAGCTTACTGAAATGACACGCACCGGCATTGGTATCCGCACCGCTCAAGCCCGAGCCGATCGCATCATCGGCCAAATTCACGTGTACGACGGGGCGGGGAAGGGGAAATCCCAAGCCGCTTTAGGAGTGGTCTTACGCTCGATCGGCCTTGGCATCGATAACCAAGGGCAAAGCCGAGTCTTATTACTGCGGTTTCTCAAAGGGCCAGAGCGAACTTACGCCGAAGATGCCGCCATTGCCGCCCTACAGCAGGGATTTCCCCATGCGATCGACCAAGTGCGCACCGGGAGAGCGGAATACTTTGGACCCGATGAAATCACTAAGTTCGATCGGGCGGAAGCCCAGCGGGGTTGGGATATTGCCAAAGGTGCCATCCTCTCAGACCTCTATTCTGTAGTAGTGTTGGACGAACTCAACCCAGTGCTGGACCTAGGGTTACTGCCCGTCGAAGAAGTGGTCCGCACCATCAAGCAAAAACCGGAACACCTGGAAATCATTGCCACCGGGCGGTCTGCCCCACCAGCTCTGCTGGAAATTGCCAACCTACATTCAGAAATGAAACCCCACCACCATCCCCGTGGAGAAAACGATATCACTGGGATAGAAATCTATACCGGAGCGGGGAAAGGCAAATCCACCAGCGCTCTGGGGAAAGCCCTGCAGGCGATCGGCAAAGGGATCAGCGTTGACCAATCCCACCGGGTCCTGATTGTGCAGTGGCTCAAAGGTGGTAGCGGCTACACCGAAGATGCCGCGATCGCCGCCCTACGCACCAGCTATCCCCACCTCGTGGACCACCAGCGCTGTGGTCGAGATGCCATCGTTTGGCGCAAACAGCAGCAAGAAATCGACTACGTAGAAGCCGAAAGGGGTTGGGAAATCGCCCGGGCCGCCTTAGCTTCCGGGATGTACAAAACCATCATCCTCGACGAACTCAACCCCACCGTGGACCTAGAGCTGCTCCCCGTGGAGCCGATCGTCGAAGCCCTTTTGCGCAAACCCCGGGACACAGAAGTAATTATCACCGGTCGCTGTCACAACATCCCCGCCTACTTCAACCTTGCCAGCATCCACTCAGAAGTAGTCAGCCACCGCCACTACTCAGACACCGGCGTTGAACTCAGAAAAGGCGTTGATTTTTGATAATTGATAATTGATAATTGATAATTGATAATTGATAATTGATAATTAGTGGGGGTGGATTCTCACAACCCCTCTCCCCGGTGACTGAGCGAAGACTGAGTTCTGTAGGGTGGGCAGTGCCCTGGGATTGGTGATGAACAGACTCCTGGGTAAAACACTGCCCACCCTACCACTTGGCCTGCTGTAATTATCAATTATCAATTATCAATTATCAATTATCAAAAGTCACTCGAACCGCACCAAAATCACCGTACAGCCACAGCCCCGAGCAATAGATTCTGGGATATTGCCATTAATCGCCTGTTGCAACAACCCCTCGCGACTGGCACCAACCATAACCACATCATAATTGAGCTGGTTCGCCATATCGATTATGGCCTCTGGCACAGAATCAGCATAAATGGGAGTAGCTGCCACCGGACAAGAAACCTGCTGAGTCACCAAACTTTTCGCCACATCCATAACCGCTTCCGTCCGGGCTAATGGAGAAACAAACGGGAACACCTGCACTAAGCGAATTTCCGGCTGCACCGCCACAGCAATCAATCCCGGCAGTAGCCCCAGAGCCGCTTGAGAATTAGGACCCCCTGCCACGGGCACCAACCAGCGATTAAACAAAGGCAGCGGGCAATATAGCGGGCCGCCCGGTGTGGAATCGGCACTTGTTGCCCCCACCCCCTCATCTTCCAGCCCCGAACCCCATTTCACCAAAATCACATCCCCCACTGACTGACGCAGCACCCGATCGGTCACATCACCAAAAATTCGCCCTGGGGTAGAAGTACCCCCCTTCCAACCCATGAGTGTGGCTTTAATGTGGTCAGATTTGATGGTTTCCAGAATCGCCTGCGCCACATCGTGAGCTACCCGCACCTGAGTATGTACCGGCACTTGTGCCGCTTCTCCCATGCGTACCGCCTTTTGCAACAACCGCCGCGCCTTGGTGGTTGACACCGCAGTTTGCGCCGTGGGTGTCCCCCGAGGCACCAGCAGCACCTGTAAACACTCCACCTCATAGTTTTTATCCCGAGCGATCGCCATCGCCAGCTTCAGCAGCAAATGAGCCGTTTGAGGGTTCGCCAGAGGCACCAATAACCGCCCCTTGCCAATTTGGGGCGCTTGGGTTTGATACACCACATAGGAATGATCCCGCATCCCCGCTCTTTCCCCGCTCAAATATTCCGACTCCGCCCGAATAATATCGCTGCGAGTAATAATCCCCACCATCAGCCGCTGGTCCATCACGGGAATGCGACCAATTTTGAGGCGATTGATTAAATACAGCACCTCCGCCAGAGAATCCTTTGCCTGCACCGTCACCGGGGATGCGGTCATAATCTCCTTTAAAGGAGTATTGCCGGGAAGACCTTGGCGCACAGCATTGTTAATATCTCCATTCGTCACGATCCCCACCAAAAAACCCCCATCCACCACCGGGAAACCTTGGTGCTGAGAATTGGTAAAATAGGCCAGGGTCTCCTCCATCGTCAGAAACACCGGTAAAGTTTCCACCTCCCGCTGCATCACATCCGCAGCCGTCAGCTCCTGGAGAAAAGCACCAGCGGCTCTTTCCTTTTTCAGTTCAATTCCATTTAATTCCAGCAACTGGTCATAGAGGGAACCGGGGGAGATTTTCTCGGAAATCAAATAGGAAACCACGCTGCCAATCATCAACGGCAAGACTAAATTAAAATCCGTGGCAATCTCAAAAATGATGACTACGCCAGTAATGGGGGCACGGGATACGGCACAGAAAAATGCCCCCATGCCTGCGAAAGCATAAGTCACAGGGTCTCCCACCCCTGCCAGTTGCTGTGCTGTATGCCCGACTAAATATCCTAGGGATGAACCTAGGATCAGAGATGGCGCGAACAACCCTCCTGGGGCTCCTGAACCAGCGGCTAACACTGTTAATAAGAAGTGAGTGATAAACGCCATTGCAGAAATCTCTGGACTGGCTTTTCCCGCCAGTACGAAATCTCGCAAGCCGCTATTATTACGGAAATCTGGGGGGAGCATCCCCACGACTAAGCCGCAAATCAAACCCGCTAACCCCGCCCGCATCGGTAGGCTCAGGTGTAGCATGCCTCGGTTGAGTTGCTGGGCTATGGTCGCTGCCCGCACTACTGATAGCTGGAAGCAAGCCCCGAAAAATCCGGCCAGCAATCCTAGTAAGACATAGAAAGGAATCTCTGGGGCGGAGAAAGTAGTAGTAGGATTAATTAGCGCTTGGTTAAGACTGAGGCTAAAGCCCCCCAAAATTCGGGACACAGAAGCACCGACGAAAGAGGCCACAATTGCTGGTGCGAGGGTGATGCTTGACCAATCATGGATTAACTCTTCCACGACAAACAGCACGCCTGCAATAGGGGCATTAAAACCTGCGGCTAAACCCGCAGCGGCTCCCGAGGCAATTAACTGGCGGCGGTATTCCGGGGAAGTGGGCACCCACCGGCTCAACTGCGCTGCTACTGCGGCGCCAATTTGCACGGTGGGGCCTTGGCGCCCCAAAGTAATGCCGGAGCCGATCGCCACCATGCTACTGAGCAGCTTCACCACCGCCACCCGCCCATCCAAAGGCGAACTTACTCCTGCTAATACTGCCTTCACGTGGGGAATGCCGCTACCCGAAGCCACTGGCGCCCACTGTTCCACCATTGCCCCAGCCAGGAACCCTCCCACCAGACCCACGGCGGGCAAGCACAACCAAGTAAAACCATGATAGGAGGCATAAATCCGCCAGGAGCCTAATGTCCCCCCACCTTGCTTGAGCAACACCGCTGCCAGTCCAGCAATCAAGCCAATCAGGCACGCTTCCACGATCGCCAGCCGTTTCGGCTGCAGAATTCTCGCCGAAGCTAATCCCGCAACTGGGATTCTGGGGAAAAATCTGCCCTGAATGCGTTTTATGAGATTTCCCATACTCAACTGCAGATCAACCACTGTAGCCACAGACGGCACCGAGTAGGGATTTGGGCACCAAAACCCCTACCATATTTGAGGTGGTTCATTCAAGCAAGTTTGGCTGTGACTGAAAGTCCGTCAACCATGACACTCGGCGTAAAGCAGGCGCCATTCCACTGGGCATCACCACCTAGTTCCACCAGGTGCGCCAGAGCGGCATACACATTACCCGCCACCATCGTATCTTTGACTCTACCGACTACTTCTCCCTGTTTCACCAGGTAAGCCAAGTCCAGATTAATGGAAAAATCCCCAGAGATACCCGGTCCAGAACCGAGGAGCTGATCCACAATAATCCCCTCCTCCATCCCCGCAATCATATCCAGCAAAGACCGATATCCTGGTTGAATCAGCCAGTTGTATAATCCCGGCGTCGGATAGCTGCCTAAGCCGGGGCGGAAGCCATTACCCGTGGTGGATGTTCCCAGGAGGCGAGCCGTGGCGCGATCGGTGTAAAACTGCTGCAATACCCCAGAGGCGATGAAAATTTGGCTCTGGGTGGGGGTGCCTTCATCATCAAAAGGGCAGCTAAATGGTCCGGCTTGCGGTTGCTGGGAAATAGTGATGGCATCTGATGTGACATGATTTCCTAACGCATCACTCCAGGGAGATGCTTTTTCCCAGACTCGCTTACCGTTGAGTGCTGCTTGCAGGGTGCCCCAGAGCATGTCCGCCGCTTTGGCGGTGAATAAAATTGGTACTTGTCCACTACGCGGTTGAACGTTCTGAGCCGCCCAATCTAATCGCTGCAAGATTTGTTGCGCCACTAGGGTGGGGTCGAGTCGGCCCCGCTGAGTTTGACCATCACTCACGGCGAGGAAGTCATCCCCCCGCACCCATTCCGCCGCCACGTAGCAGCCGAGGGTGGTGTCAGTGTAGCTGGAATCGAGCCCATAAGAGTTGAGCAGGCGGGTGGTTTCTACCTCACATTCCCATTCCGCTGTGCAGATGATTTCTGGGTAAGAGGCACGCAGGAGGCTAATGGCGGTGGCTCCCCACTGCACGAGCTGTTCTACTGGGACAGTTTCTCCTAGGTCGGGATAGGATATACCGGTGCCAGTTTCCAGCTCGATCGTTTCTGGTTCGTTCAGTTGCGACAGGGCTAAAGCTCGATCGACTAACTTATTTGGGTCACAAGGCCCGTAGGCAACGGCTAAACCTGGTCGCCCATCCCGCCACAAGCGCAGGGCTGTCCCTTCTGACTGGGCGCTTTGCAGTTCTTTCAGGCGGTTGGCTTCAAAAAATACTGGTTGGGAGTGCGATCGCGACTGATAAACCTCCGCCGCCTCCGCCCCAGACTTTTTTGCCAGTTCTAATAGCTGCTCCAGTTCACTCTCTCCCCTCACCCCTACACCCAATTTGTCCTTGGTCATTAGTCCTTTGTCCTTGGTCAATTGATAATTGATAATTGATAATTAACAATTGACAATTATCAATTATCAATTATCAATTATCAATTAAATTATGGCAGATTCACCTCTTGCAGCAGCCAAAATCCCGCAAACGATTCTGCATCTGGGTCCGACTGCACGGCCAAAAAATGTATTTGCTGTGATTTTTCCTTAGCCTCAGCAAATCTCTTGGCTTCCTGGCGCGTTTTCTCATCCCGGAAGGAAGCCAAAATCCAACTCTGGCTCGCTCCCGTTTCCAGGATTAATTTCCCCACCCCAGAAACACCGCTACCAAACTCCACCCGCAAAAATGCCAAGTCTAAGCCGGACATCCACCCCGCCAGAGCCAGGGCCCGCGAGGAAAAGACGATCGCCCCCGGAATTCTGCTTTCTGGCGTTAGCTCCGGTGCAGCCACAACATAATTGCTTCCCTCTTTTCCCGGCTCGGTGGTGGTGGCAGAAAAAATGGGGAAAGCCTCGCCAAAATCAATCTGCCACTGGTCCATATCCTGAAAGTCCGCCGCCGCCAAAGTCACAAACGCCCACTTATCCCCACGCAAAGCATCCGGTAAGGGCGATGGCGGTGGTGTCTCGAAGCGCACCGATGTCATTACCCCCTCGGCTTTAAAACCCGGTTGGTTGGGATAGACTAGCTCCATCCGCTCCTGCAACCACCTTTGTAGTTGCCCCGTGCGCCGTGATGGCACCGCGTCGATACCTTTATCCTGGCAGGCTTTGCTAATCATATTATTCATCTGCCGCCGGAAAAAACGGATTTTCTTCGGCGCGACCCCAGCGATTTGCGTCGCCTCTTCGATCGCATTCCCCAACCAAACCGAATTCACCTCCGTATTTGGACAAAACTTTTGAAAGCGAAACGGCTTTTCGGAGCCGTATATCCCTGTCGGACTCTCGCAAATCAGCACTTCCCAGACTTTTTTCCCCGCATCATCCACCATCGGTCGGGAGTAAAAATCCAGTTCCCACGTTGTTCTCATCCCGGTTGCGTTTCTTTCTCCTGGCTATAGTATTGGTTCGTTTGCCGTAGATTTACCCACCTGCCCCGTCCCGTTTCAATCCTACTACCATTTGCCCCCATCGGCGCTTGAGATGGGGAGATGGGGAGACGGGGGGACGGGGAGATGGGGAGACGGGGAGACGGGGAGATGGGGAGACGGGGAGCCGCCACTTAACAAATCTTTAAAAAAATATGTGTTATTAGCCATTACCATAAAGGTTATTCTATAATGAATAGTTTTTTCAAGACATTAGCCATCAAATTCGCCAAAAACATCCCCACGCGGTCCCCAGCCCTGGCTCGGTGTTCTGGCTCCGATTTGTCCTTTATGGTGGGCTCCCCAACGGATTGGCTCACTGTTTCAGCGCTGCTGTGATTTAACGGCGCTCAATTTTTCTGGTTCTATTCTTTAGGAAAATTTTCTTAAGTAAAATTACCGGCCTTATTTTCTGGTTTAATTTTGTTAAAAATATGACTATATATCCCAAAGATGAGTATAATAAAAAAGTGGAGGGAAAGATTAAGACTTTTTAATCAATCTCAGAAAAATTAGTTAGATCAATTCCTCACAACACATAGAGTTCATACCAGAAATTCAGCCCATCCAGAGGCAAATAATCCTCAACTCATCGGGAGAAGCGGGGAATATAAATAATGATTATCGCCACCAAGCGAAGCGTCAAACTGGATTGGTTGGATATAAGTTTCAATCCCAAAGTAAGGGCGGTAAAGTGACTATGGATACTTACGACATTTTACGGCGATATCACCAAGGTGAGCGTGATTTTAGAGGTGCAAATCTCCCCGCTGCCAACCTGATTGGCGTCGAGCTGACCCACGCTAATTTATCTGGCTCCAATTTGACAGAAGCCTCTTTAGCGCGAGCCCACCTAAGTCGCTGTTTTATGCTAGAAGCCAATTTAAACGGCGCCTTTTTATACAGTGCTGACATGAGCTTTGTTAAGCTCAAAGGTGGCCAACTCCGAGAAGCGGACCTCACCAAAGCAGATTTGAGAGGCTCTCACCTAGCCAACGCTGATTTAGCCGGTGCCAGAATGAGCGGCGCTATCCTCAATTGGGTAACATTTTATCGGGCAAATTTGGCCGGAGTCAATTTCTGCGGTGCGAACCTCAACGGAATTAACCTCCGTTCCGCCAATCTAGAAGGTGCTAACCTCAATTGGACTAACCTCAGCGGCGCTCGGTTAAGCGGCGCCAAGTTGAAAGGTGCATTTTTAGAAGGCGTTAAACTCACCGGTGCTTATTTAAACGGGCTAGACTTGGGTGGTCTCAACTTCAGCGCCATGAATCTGGCGGATGTAAAAATGAGCGGCGCGAAATTGCAAGGTTCCAACTTGACTGGTGCCAACCTCAGCAATGCCCACATGCGTAATGTCAAAATGGAAGAGGCCAACCTCAAACAAGCGGCTTTATACCAAAGCAATATGATGGGGGGTCAATTCATGGAAGCTAACTTAATGAAAACCGATTTGAGGGAAGCTGACTTGAGGAATGCTGACCTCCGGGGCGCTAACCTGAATTTAGCCCAGCTTAATGGTGCAGACCTCAGCGGAGCCAACCTCCAAGGTGCTTATCTCTGGGGAGCTGATTTAGACGGAGCTTGTTTGCGCGGTGTAGATTTGCGGGGTGCCAGTCTGCGAGATGCGGCGATTTTGGGCGCTGACTTACGCGATGCTATCCTTGATGGGGCAATTATGCCTGATGGCAATATTCATATCTAGGGTTTGTCATTTGTCCCTTGTCACTTGTCACTTGTCATTTGTCCCTTGTCACTTGCAAAGGACAAATGACAAAGGACAAAGGGAAGATGGTAGGGTGGGCAGGGTACTGCCCACCCTACTTGATTTTGGTTATGACCAAGCCTACATTCCATTTCTTTTATCCATCATGTCGGCGAGGAGGGCAAACATCCCCAATTGGGTGGAGGCGACGAGTAAAATCAGGGTGCGCTCGGTTAAGTCTTGGCGGATAAAAATATCCTGAAATAGGGTAATTAGAAAACCAAT
Source organism: Oscillatoriaceae cyanobacterium M33_DOE_052 (assembly GCA_015296065.1). Taxonomy (GTDB): domain Bacteria; phylum Cyanobacteriota; class Cyanobacteriia; order Cyanobacteriales; family Laspinemataceae; genus Koinonema. The sequence goes on from DVDU01000171.1 coordinate 23,531, forward strand.
AAAAAATAACCCAGCTACGGGCAGAAAAACTCGCATTGGGGCAAAGTAAACCCCCGTGCGCAGGATGATTTGGATGAAGCGGAGGGTATCGCGAATGGGTTTGATTTTGCTTTTACCGATGCGGGCGTGATAATCTATGGGGTGATAATAGACAGTATAATAGTTGGTGAGCAATGCGATAGTGATGGTGGTGGTGAAGCTGAAATTATCGGGGAGAATATTCAGAAATCGCTGGACTGTGACTTTTCTAAACACGCGGAGCCCGCTGTTTAAATCGGGGATAGAAGATTTGGCAACCCATTCGGCGAAGCGAACGAGAAACCATTTGGGAATTTTGCGGATGGTGGGATAGGTGACATTATCGCCGATGCGAGCCCCTACTACCATATCGGCGGTTTTGGCGAGGGAGACGAGGTGGGGGATGTAGTGGTTGGGGTAAGTGCGATCGCCATCGGTAATCACAATCAAGGGATACTTAGCGTGACGAATGCCAGTTTTCAGAGCTGCACCATATCCTAAATTGCGCCGGTGTTCGATGAGCCGAATATTTGAGGAATTTCTGAGGATTTCCCCAGTTTTATCTGTAGAACCATCATTAACTATGATAATCTCATACTGGCACCCCGCCCCTGCCAGAGTTTCCTGGAGGTCTTCCACCGTAGCAGCAATGCTCAATTCCTCATTATAAGCGGGGATAACCACAGAGAAAGGATAGTCACCCTCATCACTTTGCCCAATTTCCTGCATCATATCGCCATCCTAAACAATTTGTGAACCATCCCTCCCCATCTCCCCGTCTCCCTCTTGCCCGCCTGTGGTTTGTCCTCAGCTTGACTTTTGCTGCTTTATATGCTTTGCTGGCAATGGTGCGGGCATTCAGCGCTGATTACGTCATCCAAGATGATGCCAGACAGCATGTATTTTGGATGCAGCGATTTACCGACCCAGAGTTATTCCCCGGCGACTTAATTGCTGATTATTTTCAATCCGTAGCTCCCCAGGGATACGCCGGACTATATCATATCTTGGCGCCGGTTATCAATCCCATATTGCTGCATAAGTTGCTACCTTTAGTGCTAGCGATCGTCACAGCAGGGTATTGCTTCGGTGTCTGCTTATCCTTATTTGAAGTGCCATTTGCCGGTTTTGCCGGGTCATTGTTGCTACAGCAATGTTTATGGATCCAGGATGGCTTAATTTCCGCTACACCAAAAGCATTTATTTATCCCCTGCTTTTGGCAGTTCTGTATCATCTGCTAAAAAAAGAAGTCTTGGCTACAGGCTTGGCAGTAACACTTTTGGGAATATTTTATCCCCAAGGGGTGCTGATTTGTAGTGGGGTGTTTTTGCTGCAGTTGTTCTGGTCCCCCCGTCTCCCCGTCTCCCCGTCTCCCCGGTCGGTGAGCGAAGCCGAACCGCGTCTCCCCGTCTCCCCATCTCCCCGGTTGGTGAGCGAAGCCGAACCGCGTCTCCCCGTCTCCCCGTCTCCCCGTCTCCCCGTCTCCCCGTCTCCCCTAGTGGGACTGGTGGCGGGGATATTGGTGTTGCTGCCTTATGCTTTGTCGGCTTCTGACTTTGGTCCGGCGATCGCCGCTGACGCCGCCAAGCTGATGCCGGAATTTTTGCCGGGAGGACGTTCTGCCTTTTTCGGCGAGGACCCGTGGCGGTTTTGGTTCAGCAGTCGCGGCGGTGTTCGTCTCTCACTAGAACCCCCCTTAATGGCTTTGGGGTTATTACTCCCATTGCTGCTAAAATTTCCAGGGCGTTTTCCCCTTGCCCAAAAAATTCACCGGGATATTGCCATATTATCCCATCTGATTATATCATCACTAGCTCTATTTTTTACAGCTCATCTGCTATTATTTAAATTGCACCTGCCCAGTCGCTACACTCAGCATAGTTTGCGGATTGTGGTGGCGATAGCTGCGGGCATTTCCCTGGCTCTAATTATCGATGCCCTATTCGCCGCTATGCAAACTATTGGTGGAGGGAAACGTAAGCTCTGGCTGTGGCCAATACCGGCATTATTGGTAATAGTTTTAATTTTCTATCCGGCCACGGTGAAAAATTTCCCTTGGACGGGGTACACTATAGGTCAGTTTCCGGCACTTTATCAATTTTTGCAACAACAGCCAAAAGATATTACGATCGCTTCCCTATCGGAAGAGGCGAATAACCTGCCGTCTTTTGCAGGCCGATCGATATTGGTCGGTCGGGAATACGCCATCCCCTATCATACAGGATATTACAACCAATTTCGCCAGCGGGTGCTAGATTTAATCACCGCCCAGTATAGCCCCGATATCGCCCCGGTGCAGGAGGTAATCAAGAAATATGGGATAGACTTGTGGCTAGTAGATGGGGGAGCATTTGCTCCTGGGTATCTAGGGGGAAACTCCTGGTTGATGCAGTACCCAGAGACTAAGGAGGCGAAAGACCGCCTGAAAGCCAACCAGCTCCCCGCCATCACCCAATATCTCCCCCGCTGCACAATTTTCCAGACAAATGATATTTTTATCCTATCCGCACCCTGTATCCTAGAAGGAGAATGAGGGAAGTTTTAAGAGGGCTAAAGCCCTACTACGAACCTTTGATGATTAACTATATGAAAAACCCCCCAAAATATCATTTTCAGTGGTGGCACGCCGTCATTGTTGTGGTTCTAGCTCTAGGTATATTCTTTCGCTTCGCCAATATCGACAAAAAAATCTACTGGATCGATGAAGTTCACACCACCCTGAGAGCCGCTGGATACAAAAAACTGGAATTTGTGGAAAATGCCCCAGCGGGGAGAATCTTAACCATAGAAGAATTACAGCAATTTCAACGCCTCAGTCCTGAAAGAGGTTGGGGAGATACTATTACCGCTTTAGCGGGAAACGCCGAACATACCCCCCTGTATTATCTCCTCACCCGGTTATGGATGGAGTGGTTTGGTAGTGCCCCCGCCGTCACCAGAAGTTTAGCCGCCTTACTCAGCTTGTTAGTCTTTCCCAGCCTCTACTGGTTGTGTTGGGAATTATTTCGCTCCCCTCCTGTGGCATGGATAAGTATCGCATTAGTGGCTGTTTCTCCTTTGCATGTACTTTACGCCCAAGAAGCGAGACAATACAGCCTATTAGCTGCCGAAACCTTGCTTTCTAGTGCAGCTCTGCTGCGAGCTTTGCGGTTGCAAATGGAGCTGATGCTTTTATTTTACAATGTGCCGATCGTCCGCAGTTGGGTGATGAAAACAAAAAGCATTTCTTCAAGCAAATTTTACCTCAAAACTTGGGGCGTTTATGCGCTGACTGTTGCTTTAATGCTTTATACCCACTTGCTCGGTATTTTAGTAGTTTTCAGCCACGGACTGTATCTGGCCATCAATTACCGATTTACTCGGCCATTTAAAAACTATATAATTGCCGCTTGGGCAGGGGTGGTATCCCTGTTTCCTTGGATAGTGCTTTATTTCCTCAATTCCAGCAAAATTGGGGGCTGGATAGCCAGGGATATCCCCCAGTGGAATCTAATTAAACGCTGGTTTATTGGTTTAAACGCTGTATTTTTAGATGTGCAGGTGGGATACCCACAACAATTATTTGATGTGGAAAGCGGTTTAGATTTACCTTTAAATCCGCGTCATCTGCTATTATACACGATTCCATTAATTGTGATGTTGGTGGCATATGCGATTTATTTTTTATGCCAGGAAACATCTAAACGAGTTTGGGTGTTTGTGGTGACATTAATTGCAGGCAGTGGGTTGGCTTTAATGCTGCCAGACCTCATCTCTGGGGGACAACGATCGGGCATTGCCCGCTATCTCATCCCCAGCTACCTAGGCATCCAAATTGCTGTTGCTTATCTATTCACAGCTCGCACCATCTGGAACACCACCAGCCACAGACAAAAAACCCTATGGCAGATTATCTTTGCCGCCGTTCTCACCAGCGGTATCGTCTCCTGCGCCGTCAGTGGGCAAGCGGAAACCTGGTGGCATAAATACAGTTGCTATTATGACCCAGAAGTAGCCGCGATTATCAACCAAAGCCCAACCCCCCTGGTGATTAGTAGCCGTGAGCGGGTGAGCCGCCTCATGTCTTTGAGCTACAAGCTGAAACCCGAAACGAAACTACTCTTAGTAGAAGGTACAGACTTCCCCTCAATTCCTGATAATTTCCGTGAGGTTTTTTTATTCCGTCCCTCGGGCGAACTCTACACCAGCATCGAGCAAAATCAATCCTACCAACCGATTCCCCTGCACCCCAGAGGTCATATTTGGCGATTAGAGTTCAGAAACCGGGGTTCTTAGCCATAACCTTGGATTTTATATTCAAATTTACCGTGGTGGGGGGCACGGCGTCATTAAAATTGTTTGTGAAACCGAAATATTACCCATGCCGTGCCCCTACAATGTATAATTTTCCCACAAATCACCCCAAATTAATCACCCGTAGGGGCACGGCATCGTTAAGGTAACGCAAAAAACGAGAAATATCAATCACGCCGTGCCCACCCAAACCGAAAATTTCGCCGGGGGGTTCCAGAAACCGGGTTTCTTGTAGGGGCGATTCGCGAATCGCCCCTACAAGGTTTGATGCAAAGGTTATCGCAGAAACCCGGTTTCTTGGTTATCCCGGTTAAAGCCAATTGCCGACTAACACAAATGGCGCCCAAAAGAAAGGATGATTAAAGCGACGTTGACCCTGTAATAAAGACAACTGGGCTTGACGTAGAGCCTCCGCCTTGGTGACACCAAGGGCTAATTGCCGGTAAAACTCTACCATCAGCATGGCAGTGGCTTGGTCTTGCACTGACCAGAGAGTGGCCAAGGTACTGCGGGCTCCCGAACGAACCGCTACCCCCGCCAGTCCTAAAGCGGCGCGGTTATCCCCAGCGGCGGTTTGACAGGCGCTAAACACTAACAGCTCGATCGGGGCGCGATCGCCTTCACTACCCCGCAATAACTCATCCAATTCCGTCACATTAATTCGCCCATCCCAAGTCAGAATAAACGTATCTTCGGCTTTAGAGCTAAATTGCCCGTGAGTTGCTAGATGAACCACCGGAAAAGGCGTTTTTTCTAAAGAAGATTTCAGCCCCGCCTTAGTGAAATCTTGATTAAGAATCGTCGAGGTAGGAATTTCCGACTGGATTTCGGCAATTTCAAATTCCACCGCAGGTAAAGCCACAAAACCATCCCGCGCTTGGCTGAGTCCCCCAGTGAGAGCCCGCAGGGTTTTAGTGGCGATGGGTTTGGGGTCAAGCAGTTGCAAACCCGGAGTTAGAGCAATGCTGTATTTTTCTATTAAATATTGGGTGCCATCGTGAATCACTGACAAGGGAACATTGCGGAAAAACCCATCAGGAACAAAAACCAAAGTTTCAATTTTGCTCGCTTCTAATTGCGGGAGCGCGGGACGGATTAACCAATCATAAACTTGCTGGGAAATGCGCAAGCGCTGCTGGTTAGAAGCCAGGGGAGTGAGAGACTGCTGCAACTGCAATAAAGTTTGCTCTACCTGGTTGGCTGGGATAGTAGTAGCGTAATGCTGCAAAGGTTGTCCTGGTAAAGAGAGAATGACCTCTAACCGGTCTGGCAAGATAATCGGATAAATTACAGCAGCGTGGGGGTCGATTTGGTCAACTTGTACCGCTTGGGTATTTAAACAAGCGTCGCGGAAAAAGTTATCTAATTCCGCCAGTTGTAGGGATTCGATCGCTCTTCGCGCCGCTTGCAAATTTTCCTGACTCACTCCCTTACCATCACCAGGAGGTTGTAACAGTAAAGAAACAAACTGGCGATACACTGGCTCCACCGTATCGCGAAAAGAAAACTGCACATCAGAACTAATCGCCACCAAATCACTGCGCAGCGATTGAATCGTAGTCGTAGCCTCAGTATAAGCGGAAATTGCCGCAGATAGATTGCCTTGTGCCTGCAGCAATCGCCCCAACTGCCAAGAAGCCCGATAAACAATATCTGCCGCTCCAATTCCCTGCGCCTTAGCCAGAGCTTGCTCAGTCAATTTTTGCCCAGGGACAAATTGCCCTTTTTGCTCATATAATTTACCCAAATTAACCAAAGCGTGAGCTTCTCCTTGCACATCGCCGATACTTTGTGCTTCCGTCACCGCCGCCGCCAACTGCTGGGCAGCGTTTTGGACAAATTCAGTTTCTGACAGTCCTAGTAATGCCAAACTATCGGCAAAATTAATCCGCCCATAAACCCGCCCCCGACGAATGGGCAATTGATTGATTTGTTCCTCAATTGGTGCTAACATCGCCGCCGCTGTATCTAACTGTTGAGTGGCTACCAACAAACTTAATTCATTCAGCCCAGCTTGCACTTTGAGGACAGAATTAGCCTCGGCTGTAGCAGCGGCTTGCTGGTAGTATTTCTGCGCCGTTGCTCCATCGCCTTGCACTCGCGCCAAATTCCCCAAAACTAGATTAATTTCGCTGAGCTTGGGATTGACTCCCCTCTCCCGTCCTGGGAGAGGGGTTTGGGGTGAGGGAGCCGCTACACCCAAATTTTCGGCTAATTCTAAACTGCGCTGCAATACTGCTTGCGCCTGCTTCAGGTCTCCCACTTGTTGCAGGGCTTTACCCAAAGCTAAAAATGCCGTAATTTCTAAATCTGCCGCTTCCCTACTATTATCAAGATTGGTGATATTCTGCTCTTCCACTAACTGATTTAATAGGGAAATTGACCGCCGATAAAAACCCTGGGTTTGCAGGGCTTCTGCCTGGTTGAGTTGCGCCCCCCATACTCCCAACTGCCAACCTTCTTGTTTATATGCTGCTTCTGCCTGTAGCCACAATTCTAAAGCTGCAGGAGCATTTCCTTTTTGGAATTCTTCCCGCCCTCTGGCTAAGAGTTCTGCACCATTTGTCCTTTGTGCTTGGCTTCGACTTCGCTCAGCCGAACGGTCATTTGTTCTTTGTCCTTGGTCATTTGTCGTTTGTCCTTGGTCAAGGGACAAGGGACAAGGGACAAGGGACAAGTGACAAGTGACCAATCGCGCTTTGACGGGTGAGGCAAAAATGAAAATAGTAATTACGGCCAAACTTAAGGAAATTTTCTGATTAAATTTTGTCACTGTGGCTACTCCGAGGGTAATCTAAAATTAGAGAAAATTTAGGAGATGGTGCGAGCGGAGAGATGAGGGTTATAGTGGCCGATGCAAACTCGATCGCGCCCCGTCTCCTTGGCCTGGTAAAGTGCAGTATCGGCGGCATCAATTAAATTTGTGGCAGATGGCAGATGCGTTGGTGGGACGGTGGTGGCGATACCCATACTCAGGGTAATGTAAGCGCTCACGAGAGATTTCTCGTGGGGCAGTTCTAGGGCCGCCAGTTGCTCGCGGATCCGGATGGCCACGGTATGCGCGCCTCGATCGTCAGTATCTGGGAGGATGGCGGCGAATTCTTCTCCCCCGTAGCGAGCCACCAAATCGGCGGGGCGATGGACAGATGAGGCGATCGCTCTTGCCACTTGTTGTAAACAAGCATCTCCCGCCAAGTGGCCGTAGGTATCATTGTAGAGTTTGAAATAATCGATATCGCATAAAATCAAAGATATGGGCATTTTTTCCCGCGCCAGCCGCAGCCACTCAGTTTGCAGGACTTCATCAAACCGGCGGCGGTTGGCGATGCCCGTCAAACCGTCTAAAATAGTCAAGGCTTGCAGTCTTTGATTCGCCGCTGCGAGCTGGTGGTAGAGTTCTGATTGTTGAATCGCGATCGCCACCTGCGACGCCAGATGTTTTAAAAAATCAATTTCTCCCACCTGCCACTGCCTCGGTTCGTCGCAGTCATGGGCGATTAAAATGCCCCACAGCTTTTTCTCCCTGGTGGGGAGAAGACATTGCCCTGTAGCCTTTGTCCGGGTGGACGCACATTCGCCCGGACTGTCGCCCCTACTGGGTGATTGCCAAATTGGCAGAGTCAACAGCGACCTCAATTGACATTTTCCCAAAAAGTCGATATATCCTGCCACTGGCGGCACCATCATATTTACCACTGTACCCATTAATTCTGGTTCTCGCAGCAGCACGCATAAGAACACCAAATCCTGATAAACTCGGGGATGCCAAGGATGCTGCTTACCCGCATCATTGAGGGATTCCACCACGATCCCCCTTTGGTCTTGGGACTCGTATCGGTACAAAAGCACTCGATCGGTATTGAGAAATTGCCTCACCTCCGTCACCGTGGTTTGGAGAATGTTTTCCGTATCAAGAGACTCCCGGATATGTTCTAGCATCTGGGCGAGCAAACGCTCTTGGGCTATTTGCTGCCTCAGTTGCCTTTCGATGCACTGACGCTCAATGGCATAGCGAATGGCTCTCTGGAGCAATTCTCCCTCAAACCGGCCCTTAACCAAATAATCCTGAGCCCCTCGGCGGACTGCCTCCACCGCCAAAGTGCGAACCGTCAGGGAGGCGTTGCCCTCGTTCAGCCCCGTGAGTACCAAAATCGGAATATCTGGCGCCTGTTCCTTGATCTGCACCAAGCTATCGAGTCCATTACAGTCGGGCAAGTGCAAATCCAATAAAATCGCGTCAAATGCCCCAGAGTACCGCAGATGTTGTATGCCTTCACCAAGGCGCACCACATGCCTGATCTGGCAAATTGACCCAGTGCCATCCTGCAAAAATTCTTGGATCAGTTCGGCATCAGCTTTATTATCCTCTATCAATAAAATTTTGAGGCATTGGGCGGCCACCATAACGCCTCCTATAAAGGTTGATAAATTATCCCAATCTTATCCTAAGAAATTTCTCATCAATTTGCCGTCAATCTGCCATAAATCTTTTTGGCTGCGGCATTGGTACTCGCGCCTCCGCTCTGATGAACCACCAACAGCCAACCCCCTGACAAGTGCTTATATGTCGTTCTTGCCTATGGTGGTGAATTCCTGGATTCACGTAGGTGGGAGAGTGACAATATTGAGCCAAAAATGGACAATTACCTTCACAAACTCAAATAATTTATCGATATCAGACGGTTTGCTAATGTAGCAGTTGGCGTGGAGCCCATAGCTTTTGATTACGTCATTTGCCGCTTTTGAGGTAGTAAAAACCACCACCGGAATCAGCTTCAGCTCCAAGTCAGCTTTGATAATCGCCAGCAGCTCCCGTCCGTCCATCCTCGGCATATTCAAATCCAGTAAAATCAGATGGGGCCGGGGTGCCGCCACGTAATTATTTTGGCGCCGGAGAAACTCTAGGGCTTCCTCGCCATTATTGACAATATGAACTTTATGTGATATAGAAGTTTCTTCTAAGGCTTCGAGCATCAAATCTTGATGGCTCGGGCTGTCTTCCACAAGGAGAATTTCCTTGGGTTGGTCTGGGCTGCTCATGCGATCAAGGTGTTGAAATGTTCCTATCAGGAATAGTAAAATAAAACGAGGAGCCAAAACCAGGTTTTGATTCCACCCAAATGCGACCGCCGTGGCGCTGGATAATTTTTTGGCAGATGGCTAGACCGATACCAGTACCAGAATACTCATCTTGGGCGTGGAGGCGCTGGAAAATCTGGAAGATGCGATCGAAGTGCTTTGGGTCAATCCCAATGCCATTATCCTGGATGCGAAACCGCCATTCCTCCTCCTGACGTTGCGCCGTGACATTCACCAATGGCGACTCATCGGGGCGGCTGTACTTGATCGCATTGCCAATCAAATTTTGAAATAATTGCACCAGTTGCCCACTATCTGCCATCACCACAGGTAAGCCAGAAACAGCCTTGGGACGCCGATAATGACCACCAGTAATATCACTGTCACCGTAGCGCCAACCCTGGACTGTGGCACCAGATTTTCTAATTGTCCCTTCTAGGTTGGCGATCGCCTCATCTAGAACCGCATTGCAATCGGTCATTTGGAACGGCTTACCCCGCGTTCCCACCCGGGAATACTCCAACAAGTCATTAACCAACGTCTGCATCCGGGTGGTGCCATCCACAATGAATTTAATGTATCGGAGTGCTTTTTCCTCCAATTTATCTTGGTAGCGACGCTCTAATAACTGGGCAAAACTGCCCACCGTGCGCAGGGGTTCTTGCAGGTCGTGAGAAGCGATATAGGCAAATTGTTCTAACTCCGCATTGGAGCGAGCCAGATCCTGACTCTGGCGAGTTTCCTGCTCTAATAGTTGCGCCTGATATAAGGCAATACTTAGCTGGTCGGCAAGTTCTTTCATCAGGTCAACTTCCCAGTGGCTCCACTCCCGTCTGTGGCGTTGCTGGACGCACAGCAGCCCCCACAATAAAATAGCTGGCTCCTCTTCTGTTTCTTGCGCTAGGGGGCGAACAAAAACCGGCACTGTCATTTGGGAGCGGACCTCGTGCCGATGAAGAAATTCTAAATGCGGTCTGCTGAACTCAGCTTGAGAAATTTCTGTGATGGCATAAGCGCCGCTGCAGCAGTATTTCTCGATATCTTCACTCGGCCAGCAGCCTTCAAGATCAGCAGCAGCGATCGGAGATAAGCCGGGAGTCTGCTCCTGGTGAACCAGCTTGCCACTGCCGTCAGGAGATAGCAAGTAGAAAAACACTCGCTCGGCTTGCAGGGTTTTTTGCACTTCTAGCACAGTGGTGGCCAGGATATTTTCCAGATCCAGGGAGGAGCGGATTTTCAGGACGATCGAGGTGAGCAGGTGGCGGTAGCGGGTTTGGCGTAACTGCTCCGCGATCGCCCTTTTTTCCTCGGTGACATCCCGAGCGCTCCCCTGCAACTTCACGATCCGCCCCCGCGTATCCCAGATGGGCACCAAAATAATCCGCCACATCCGCGTACTGCCTCTGAGTTCTAGAGTTTGCTCATAGACGATCGGCCCCGACCCTGCGATACAAGCACGGCAACGATTTTCTAAGCTGGCTGCCATTTCTGGTGGCAACACTTCCAGCAGGCTTTTACCCGCAATAGCCGCCGCCGGAATGCCCATCCCCTCTTCCCAAGCCGCATTAGCCGTTTCCCAAACTAATTTCCCATCTGGCAGCACATCCAGCAGAAAAATACTCTCAGCACTATGGTTGAAAATGCCTGCGTACAGCGCCTCGGAAGCCTGTAGTGAGGCGCTCGCCTGACGCTGTGCCCACCAGGTGTAAATCATTTCCCCCACCATTCGCAGCACCCGGGCGTCTTCCTCAGACCACTTTCGCCTACCAGCGGTCGGGGGGGGCAGGGGAAGAGGGGGAAGAGGGGGA
>DVDU01000221.1 GCA_015296065.1 Oscillatoriaceae cyanobacterium M33_DOE_052
CAGGCTTGTTGCAATGACCGGATGAGGACATTCATCCCAATGCGGTGGCGGTTGCTTTCCAAGGGTTCTCCATCATCAAATATTAAATCCGTGGGCGGCATGGGGGGTTCCCATTCTGGCTCCACGGCGGTTTCGGGGCTTGTTTGTGCAGTCAGTTCTACTGACATATCTGGGCTCCCAACTTTTGATAGTTTTCGGTTATTGATGATTTTAACTCGACTGCCCCTGGCTAGCGAATTACCGATTTATGGGGCAGCTAATTCGGCGTTTTGTTGGGCATATTTCTGGTTGTTTTCATATTCCGTTACTTTTTGCTGGGCAGTTTGGTAATTGGCATCGGCTGCTGGTACGGCTTTCATCAGGTCGATCGCCTCTTGCCACTTGCTCACCGCTTTGTTCCAATCAGCCGCCGTTTGAGTTTTACCAGCACTTTGAACCAATAGAGCAGCTTCTTGAGCCAATTTCACCGCATCCCCAAACGGATTAGCTCCCACCTTGCGGGCTTCAGTTTTAATAATAAATTCCACCCGGCGATTTTTTTCCCTCCCGGCGGGATTATCGGAACCATCGGCATTTTCATTACGAGCAATGGGTTTACTTTCCCCAAAACCTTTAGTTAAAATCCGAGTTGCTGGCACTTTATAAACATTGACAAAATAGTATTTAACCGCCGCCGCTCTTTTGTTAGACAGGTCATTATTATATGCGTCATCACCTTTGCTGTCCGTGTGGCCATAGATGAACACCTGCGCATCCTTATAAAAGCTCACCACTTGATTAATTTTCTCTAAACTTGGCTTAGCTTGAGCCCGCACATTGTATTTATCGTATTCAAATAAAATATTATCTGGTAAATTTATTTTAATGCCTTCTATCGTCTTTTCCGCTTTCAATTCTGTGAGATTTTGCTCAACTTCTACCTGAGATGGTGGCGGTGTTGGTGTTGGTGTTGGTGTTGGCGTTGGTGTTGGCGTCGGTGTTGGCGTTGGCGTCGGTGTTGGCGTTGGTGTCGGTGTTGGTGTTGGCGTTGGTGTTGGCGTTGGTGTTACCTGAGTTGTGGTAGTAGTAGTAGTGGTAGTAGTAGTAGGAGGTTGCCCTTCTGGCTGCACCTGAGTAGTAGATGTAGCTGGAGTTTGAGTAGCTACAGCAGTGGGAGCAACCGGTTGAGTTGTCACCTGGGTAGTAGTCGTAGAAGTAGGTTGTCCTGAAGACTGCACCTGAGTAGTAGATGGGGTTTGACTTGAAGTTTCCAGGGTAGTAGTAGTAGTAGTAGCAGGAGCCACCACCTCCAAAGTAGTAGGAGGAATTGGTTGATATTCTATAACCGTGGTTGCAGGTACAGGCTCTGATGTAACTGTGGTCACTTTCGGGTATCTTGGGCCTAAAATCTGGCAGGCTGACGCACCTACCAGAAGAAATGATGCCAGAGTGATATCGCGCCATTGCGTGAGTTTTTTCATTTTGCTGCTACCGCCGAATGAACATTTCATCAAAAGTTATATAAGGAGTCTGACTATCGGATCTACTACTACTGCTATTAATATATAAGGTCAGCTCATTAGCTCTGGGTGACAACCTACCGGTAAAAACAAAATCACCCTTTAATGTGGTGCCTGGTTGAATCGGGAGGGTGCGGTTATTCGGTGGTGGCACCAAATTATATCGGCTGTCGCCGGTGTTATCCATCAGATACATATCATCTTTCGCGTTTAGCTCGATAACCTGTTTGCTGCCATTTGTCACCTCCAAGGTCACGACAATGCTGTTATCTGTAAAACCAATTTTTTTGACTAAACCCCACACTTCGTCTTGGTTTACTTGTTTGTCATAAATTTGCTCTGGTGGGAGTTTGTTGGGAGTGGCTTCTTGGTCAGAGGCGCCAGATTCCGTCTGCGCTTCCTTATTGCCAGCTTGGGGCAAAAACTGACAGCCTGCAGCAGTGAGAGACAGCAACGCGATGAGTGGTATCAGGCGACGGTAGTAGAACATAGGTGATTATTTTATGATTTTTGTCAGGTTTTTAAATTTTTCTGCTACCGCCGAATGAACATTTTTGCAAAACTCAGCCGAGGAGCGTGTGAGTTCCTATCATATTCATTGTCTGCATTAGTGTATAAGGATAGTTCAGTCGCTTGGGGGGCCAACCGGCCAATGAAAACAAATTGACCCTTCACTGTATTGCCCGGTTCAACCCGGAGCGTGCGGTTATCCGCTGGTGGCAACAAATTATATCGATTACCACTATAGCTATTACCACTATAGCTGGTATTGTCCTTGAGGAACGTATCATCTTTAGCGTTTAGCTCAATGGGCAGTTTACTGCCATTTGTCACCTGCAACTCGACAATAATGGTGCTATCGGTAAAGGCAACTTTCTTCAGCAGACCCCACACTTCGCCTTTGTTTACTTGCAAGTCATAAGTTTGCTCCGGGGGGAGTTTGTTCGGCGATACGGCGGGAGCGGACGAGTTGGCTTCGGTTTGAGCTTCCTTATTGCCTGCTTGGGGCAAAAACTGACAGCCTACAGCCGCCAGAGACAGCAACGCGATGAGTGGTATCAGGCGACGGGGGTAGGACATAGGTTGTGTGGATTTTTTTTCAACACTATTTTACTGGCTCAGGGAAAGTCTGTCAAGTCTCGGTGGGCTGGGGGCTGTAGGGGCAATCCCCCCGTGGTTGCCCCGGACCAGGGAAGAGGGGGAAGAGGGGGAAGAGGGGGA
>DVDU01000122.1 GCA_015296065.1 Oscillatoriaceae cyanobacterium M33_DOE_052
AGGCGTGCTTCCACTTCCTCCGTGATTTTGTGCGCAGTCGCCACATCGGGAGCATCAACAATGGCGTGCATTTCTATAAAGACTTGCCGTCCCACCACCCCTCGGGAGGCGATATCGTGACAATTAATAATCCCGGGGACGCTCATCGCCACCGCGTGAATTGCCTCGGGAGCCACCGCCATGCGATCGACCAACCACGGCAAATTTTCCTGGAGTACCTCATAACCACTCTTAAACACTAAGAGTGCCACGGGAAACGCCAGTACCACATCTAACCACAGTAGCTGGGGTAAATGCCAAACTTGTCCTTGCCAAACCGCAATCAACCCGGCAATCACCAAAATCGTTACCCACACATCGCTCATGGTATGCTTGGCATCAGCAACCAGAATGCTGCTGCCCAGACGCTGGCCCACTTTTCGCTCGTAAAACGCCACAAAAATATTTATCCCCAGCACTAAGAGCAGCAACCACAGCTCCCCTGGTGAGATTTGCACCGCTTTCGGCCCCGGAGTCAAGATGCGTTCCACCGCCGAGGAGAAAATTTCAAAACAGGCCATACCCAAAAAAGCCGCAATTCCCAAAGCGCCGATCGCGTCAAACTTCTGGTGTCCGTAGGGATGCTCCCGGTCCGGTTGGGGAGTCGCCAAGTGATTTGTCACCAGTCCCAAGACGTTGTTCGCGCTGTCCGTCACACTGTGCAAAGCGTCAGCTAACAGGCTCAGAGAACCGGTGATGTATCCCACCACCACCTTGATGCACAGTACCACCAAGTTCAATCCCAGGGTGAGAGCCAGAACCCGACGGACGCGATCTCGATTATCCTTAACCACACGCATGTCCTCAACTAGGACAACTCCATGATATCCTTTTCTTGTCCTTAGTCCTTAGTCATTTGTCCTTAGTCATTTGTCCTTTGACAAGCTCTCTTTGCGGACAAGGCACAAATGACCAATGACCAATGACCAATGACCAGTCACCCAATCAATCCCCCATGTCCCTTTCTCACCTAACCCTGAATCTTGGCGAAGGTTCCCTCGCCTTTAGCTTCACTCCCCAAGCGGCTCGAGAGCTGCGCGCTGAGCTTGGCGAGCTGATGGAGAAGCTGAAAGCCGTTGCCGCCAAAGCCACTCCCGGCGGTGGTGGTGGCAGACCTGCACCCCAAAAACCGATGGAGTATCGCTATACTGGCGAAGTCTTCTTAGAAATTTTTTGCAACCCCAATATTTACCCCAATCCCTTTGCCGCCAAAGTTTTAATTACACTCAGGGACGATCGGATTCGGATCACCACCGAAGCCGAGCTGACCCGCATCATCGAAGATGTGAACCAGTATTTAGAGCTGTAGGAGCTGACCATTGAAGGTAAGGCCCAGCCAATCGGCAAGGGTTGGATGAGGGCAAGAGCGGACAATAAAACTGGCAGGCTCTTGTATGAGATAATCAGGAGCCCCTATAAAGAAAAAAAAGCCTTTTAAGTTTATCGCAATTTCAGGGAAAAAAATGCACATCAGAACCCCAGTAGTTTTAATTATCTTTAAAAGACCAGATACCACAGAAAAACTATTGAATGTAATACGTCAAGTCCAACCACCTAAATTGCTAGTAATTGCCGATGGGCCGCGCCCTGAGAAGCGGGGAGAAGCCGAGAAATGTGCTGCCACCAGGGCGATTGTTCATCAGGTAGATTGGAATTGCGAAATCATCACCAATTATTCTGATATTAATTTAGGTTGCAGAGAACGCATAGCAACAGGCATAACCTGGGCATTTAACCTAGTAGAAGAAGCAATTATATTAGAAGATGACTGTGTGCCCCATCCTACTTTCTTCCGATTCTGCGAGGAATTACTAGAACGATATCGCCACGATAACCGCATTATTTCTATTTCAGGGAATAACTTTCAGTTTGGACGGCAGCGCACGGAATACAGTTACTACTTTTCTCGCTATATCCATAATTGGGGTTGGGCAAGCTGGCGACGAGCTTGGCAACATTACGACGATCGCATGAGTCTTTGGCCAGAAATTAACCAGGGCAATTGGCTAAAAGATTTACTGATTAATGAAACAGCCGTCAAATACTGGACTAAGATATTTAATGATAACCATAATGAATTCATAAAAGATAGCTGGGCTTACCGATTTGTATTTGCCGCTTGGCTCCAAAATGGGATCAACATTTTGCCCAATGTAAATTTAGTATCAAATATTGGGTTTAGACCAGATGCAGTTCATACAAGGGATGAAACTCATAAATCTGCTAATATCCCAGTAAAAGAGATGGAATTTCCTTTAAAACATCCTCAATTTATCCTAAGCGATCGAGAGGCAGACGAATATACAGAAAAAACGATTTTTAGCGGCTATATGTTGGCACGAAGAGAACAAGCAAGCCAAATTAATCAAAAAATAACCCAAGCCGTTGCCCAGTTGAATGCCGAAAATAACCTCCAGGCGTTAACACTATTTCAAGAAGCAATTGCCGCCAGACCAAACCTACAGGCGCTGAAATACGGCCAAGCCTTAGCCCTAGCCCGTCTCGGACGCTTCCAAGAAGCCGCAGCCACCCTCAAACAGTTATTGGCAGTCATGCCAAAACATCAAAAAGCCCAGGTTTTACATGATGAACTTATCCCAGTCCTGGTGCGCGATTTAATGACACAAGCCAACCAAGCCCTCAATGCCAATCAAACCGAAGCCGCATTTAATTTATTAATCCAAGCCAAATCCCTCAAATCTCCCATCTTGGGATTAGATTATCTGCGAGCCATGTGTTTTCTGCGGCTCCAAAAACTAGATGACGCCATCCAAGCATTACATGAAGAATTGCGACATTTTCCAGAAAATGAAGCCGCCAAAAATCTGCAAAATCAACTGCGCGCCAAACAACCCCCTATCATCGGAAAAATCGCTGATCCAGAATTTCAGGAATTGCTCCAGATTGTCCGCCCCTATACCATGTTAAGCGAAGCGCGCCTCTATTCGCTGTTTTCTCTAGTTAGGCGGATTTGCCAAGAAAATATTCCCGGTAACATCGTAGAATGCGGTGTGGCCGGTGGTGGCTCCACAGCCTTGATGGCAGCAGTTATCAAACGCTATAGCAAACAACCTCGTTGGCTGTATGCTTTTGATTCTTTTGAGGGAATGCCACAGCCCACAGAACACGATCGCCACAACGGTATCCCGGCGGAAGCAACTGGGTGGGGTACTGGCACATGCGCCGCCCCAGAAACCAGCGTCCGCGAAATCTGTTCTCGCTTAGGCGTGTCCCAAATTGTCAAAACCGTAAAAGGCTACTTCCAAGACACCTTACCGAAAATGCGCGATACCGTAGGGACGATCGCCCTGCTGCATAGCGATGGTGATTGGTATGAATCCACCAAAACCATATTCCATAACTTATACCCCAGAATCGTCAATGATGGGTTTATCCAAGTAGATGACTATGGTCACTGGGAAGGAGCCCGTCAGGCAGTCACAGAATTTGCCAATCAACACCAGATCCAATTTCAAATCAACCCGATCGACAGTACCGGCGTCTGGTGGGTGAAACCCGACAAATTCCCCCTAAATCCCACCCTAGAACCTACCTTGGTGGCAGAATTTAACCAAGACGACCCAGCCGCCAGCAGCATTGAAAGTCAAATGTCCGCCAACGAGCGCTTTCAACTATACTATACCCTGCGCCAGCTCCTCCCCCCCAGCAACCCCCCGCTCCGGTTTATCGAAATTGGTTCTTATGCCGGTGCCTCCTTATTTTTAACCACCAAAGCCCTCAAAAGAACCACCCCTCAATTGCAGGGATTTGCCGTAGAACCCGGAGGAAGACCACAGTTTTACCAAGTGTTACAACATTTTCAGCCAGAAATCGCACATCTGCGGATGTTCTCCCACGAAGCCGCCGCCAAGCTGCATCATTTATTTAGCCAAGACCGTAAACTGGCGACATTTATCTTCATCGATGGCGACCATACCTACCCCGGAGTGAAGCAGGATATTATCGACTACTTCCCCCTGCTCGCACCCGGTGGTATTATGATGTTTCACGATTACCTACCACCCCTGGACGACGAAAATCGCTCCGCCATCTTGTTCCATCATGGCGGCAAAGAACCAGGAATCCGGCAAGCCTGTGAAGAACTAATGGAACAGACCTACAGGTGTGAAATCCTGGACTTACCATTATTATATCCCACGGATCCCACCCAAACCCAGGCACATTTGCCAATTATTCCCGGTGTATTTTCCACGATTAAAGCATATCGCAAACCTCTAAAATGACCAGAACAATTCTCCATATCATTCAACAGCTTTCCCGTGGCGGTGCAGCTCGGTCGATGATTGCAACGGCCAAATACTCCTCACTCCAAGGCAAATTTCAGCACCGAGTCATTTCTCTGCTGCCAGCAAATCCTAACGGCCTCGGTCTGATAGAAGCGGCTGGAATAACCCTAGTCAATGCACCAGATAGAAACGAGCTATGGGCGGAAATGGCTAACGCCGACATCATCCAAGTTCATTTTTGGAACAGCCCCGAACTTTATGAGTTTCTGAGATTACCACTACCTCCCGCCCGCCTCATCATCTGGTTTCACGTAGCCGGAGACAAACCACCGCAAATGGTGACTACAACCTTAGTAAACTTCGCCGATTTTGCTATCCCCTGTAATCCCTACTCCTCCCAGTTACCAGTTTTTCAAACCTTGCCTGCGGAGGTGAAAGTGAAAAAAATCGGTATGGTTTACGATGCTGCTGATTTTGAGCGTCTTACTCACTTACAGCCCAAACCCCACGATCGCTTTAACGTTGGCTACATCGGTACAGTTGATTTTGTGAAAATGCACCGGAATTATGTGCCCATGAGCGCCAGCATTCAAATACCGAATGTGCGCTTTATCGTCTGTGGTGGCGGTCTGGAGAAGTATTTGCAGCAGGAAGCACAGCAACTAGGCGCAGGCGATCGCTTCGAGTTTCGCGGTTACGTAGAAGATATCAAGTCAGTCATAGAAATCCTCGACGTTTACGGATATCCCCTCTGCGAAGACACCTATGCCGCCGCCGAGTTGAACTTGCAAGAAGTCATGTGTGCTGGGATACCGCCCGTAGTGTTTCCTTATGGCGGCGTCAAACGGTTAATCATGGATAATTATACCGGTTTGATAGTTGACACCGAATTAGAATACCAACAAGCGATAGAATATTTGTATCATAACCCAGCCGAGCGGTTGCGCCTCGGCAAAAATGCCCGAGAATATGCACAGCAGATTTTTGGCGCCGAAAATGCCGCCAAGCAGCTCAATCCCATTTACGAAAAGCTGATGCAATTACCCAAACGCCAACGGCAATGGGGCATTCCTTTAGATACCAGCATCCTGCACCAGCCCATTTCCCTCGCCGATGTCACCAGCGAAGAGCCACAACCCACAGGCGCAGAATTATTTATTGAAACTCTCGGAGACCAAGCCGGGCCATTTATCGCCAGCATGACGGCGCAAAACATAGAAGAACTTTGGCAGAGCGATCGGCAAATTGCCGCCGCCTCCCCCCTCCTCCAAAGCAAATATGCAGGCGGCATCTTCCAATACCGTAACTACTATCCCCAAGATGGATACCTAAAATTCTGGTTTGGCTTAGTGCGCCAAAACCAAGGAAAACACATCGAAGCACTATCAGAATTCACCGCCGCCATCCAATCAGGCTGCAACCACTGGCGCCTCCACTGGTACATAGCACAATCAGCCGAAAAAATCAATGACATCCCCTTAGCCACCAACGCCTTAAGTACCGTTGTCCGAGAAGCTCCAGATTTCCTGCCCGCTCAGCGGATGCTCCAACAGATAAAATCTCAAACAGAAGCACAGCAGCAAAACATAGCCACCACCCCTGGACAGTCCCCAGTAGCCAATATCCTCCAAAAATACGAGCAAAACCCATCCGACGCCAATACCTTAGCCAACGTGCGCCAACTGCGCCAGCAAATCGCCCAAGCCTGGTTAGCCACACCATCAGAACACCTAGAAACCGCCTACAAAGGAGACCTAGGCAAAACACAACGCGCCTTACTTGACAGCGGCCTGAAAATCAACCACAGCATCGCAGATATCCCCCTCACCGAAGCCGAGCAGCCCTTATTCCAAGAAATATCAGCCAAAATTGTCAGCGGATTTAACCATCCCCAAGCCCTGCAATCCATTCTCGCAGCAATCCTCTACCGCCGCGCCTACAAACTCCCATTACAATACCAAGGCGCCCCCATTCCCAAATGGTTCATCAAAGACTTTCTCCACTTTCTCCTAGAAACTCCTCACTATTTCCAGGAACTAGGCGAAATTGACAAATACTACACCTACCTACATGGACTCATAGAATATCTCCACCAGCGAATTTTCGCCAACCCCGACGCCCCCATCTGGCAAGAAATATCATGGACATTTGCCCAAAACGCCTTTTTCCTCCCCCTCTATTTCAGCTCAGCCAACCTCAAAGACATCTACACCAAGCGCTCTGATATCGCCGAATTCGCCCTGAAAAACCGGGGTAGCCAAACCGATTGGCAATTTCCCCCACGTTCCCCACAACGAACCAAGATTCGGTTGGGAGTCCTTAACCTCCACTTTAACCCCAAAACCGAAACCTTTGTCACCATCCCCGTCATTGAATACCTCAACCGAGACCAGTTTGAGATTATCCTCTACACCATCCACGCTAATGGCAACCCCCTAGAGCAATATTGCCAGAGTCGCGCAGATAAATTTATCAAACTAACCCCAGATTTAAACCGACAAGTAGCAGCCATCCGCAACGATGATTTAGACATCCTTTTTATCGGCACCAACCTCACCGTGGGTAACGCCGGTTTATACTTGCTACCCATGCACCGCTTAGCACGCTTACAAGTCACATCCCTATCTTCACCCACCACCACAGGAATGCCCCACATTGATTGCTACATCGCTGGGGACTTAACCGCACCACCATCTTTCCAAGACCAATATCGAGAGCTATTAGTCAACATTCCCGGTAGCGGTCTTTGCTTCCATTATCCCACCCAGGGTCTAGCTTCTGCCCAAACCCCAGCGGCTATGGCTTTTCCCCACAGAAACAGCCTTGGTATTACCCCAGAAGCAGTAATATTCATTTCCGGTGCCAACTTCTATAAAATCACCCCAGAATTGCGGCAAACCTGGGCGAAAATTATCGCCGCCGTGCCCAATTCCGTCCTCTTGTTATATCCCTTCGGCCCAGCCTGGATGCAGGCTTATCCAAAAATGACTTTTATCGAGCAAATGCAGGCTGCATTTACGGCATATGGCATCGCCCCCAACCGCCTCAAGGTGCTAAATACCCTGCCTTCCCGCCTGGAAGTCAAACAAGTTTTGCAACTAGGCGATATTTATCTCGATTCTTACCCCTATAGCGGCGCCACCTCCCTATTAGACCCCCTAGAAGTAGGTCTCCCGCCAGTAGTTGTGGAAGGTAATGCCCTGCGGTTCCGCCAAGCATCCGCCTTGCTGCGAGAATTGCAAATCACCGATTTAATCGCCACTGATGACGACAGCTATATCAAATTAGCGATCGCC
Organism: Oscillatoriaceae cyanobacterium M33_DOE_052; assembly: GCA_015296065.1. GTDB lineage: Bacteria > Cyanobacteriota > Cyanobacteriia > Cyanobacteriales > Laspinemataceae > Koinonema. The sequence goes on from DVDU01000122.1 coordinate 7,583, forward strand.
CTGGGAACCAACCCCCAATTGCGCCAACAATACCGGCAGCAAATTCTGGAGAAAATGCAAGCCAACCCAGCATTTCTCGACAGTCGCACCTATGGCGCCAAAATCGGCAACCTGTTCCAGCAACTTTTCCATCAATGGCAACTCGGTAGGGGCGAAGCATCCGCGCCCAAAACTCTCGGTGAAACGGAGAAGTCTGTACGCGGATGCTTCGCCCAACCCCTTGATGGGGAGATGGGCCTCCAAAGTGCCCCCCCCTTTCAAGGAGGGGTGAAAGAATTTATCAATCAACTTATCGGTTGTGCCAATCTCCATTACATCGACCCCACCGACCAGCCCATCATCGCCGAACTGCGCCAACTGCGCCGAGAACTAGCTGATTTTTGGCTAGCCGTGCCCCCGGAACAAATCCCAGATTTCCACAATGGTGATGTGGGCAAAGCCCATCAAGCCCTGATTAAAAGCGGGTTTTTATCCCAACCCCTCACCGACGAGGAAAACAGTTTTCTTTCACCCTTACTAGCCCGCCTGGAAGCCGGGGACAAAGCCCCTGGTGCCCGTAATTACATCCTCGTTGCCGAACTATACCGCCAGTAAGCAGGGAAAGAAACCGGGTTTCTCCAACGAGATGTCTTGTAAGAATACGGGATATCTCCGCAAGAAACCCGGTTTCTGGGGAGAAATTGGGGCGGTAGGGGCACAGCGGGGAAGGAAACCCAGTTTCTGGGGAGACCAACCCCTCTAAATCCAATCTTCCTGCTCGGTGCGGGTGCGGTACACCCGACCTTTAGCGTGAATTTCCCTTGTGCGCTCAAATAATTCCTCTTCTGTCAAACCCCACCCCTGGAGAATTTTATCTAAATCTCCTTGAATATCTCGGGCACCAGGAAAGCCCCGATAGCGAATCCGCAACCGGGCTAATTCCGCTAAGTTGTACTCGCTGGGTGCGTCTCGCAACAAACTATTAACTATAGCCCTATCTTTACCCGCCTGGGGGTGCTGCTGGTCTTGATGTTGCTTCATCATCAATCAATTATCAACTGCTCAAATATCCCATACATATCCCGAGCAAATTTGCGGGGATTCCACAAAGGTGCTAAATTATCCGGCTGTTTCGATGCTCGCAACCGTTCCCGCAGGTGATGCCTCAAACTCGCATCTAATCCCAACTTTACCCCCCACTCCACATATTCATCCCAACTCCATGCCACACCCTCAGCAATTCCCAGAGTGGTCAGAAATGAATAACCCATCCGCGCCAAAAACTGCTCCCCAACTTTCGTGACTACCGGCAAATTAAACCACAAAGCCTCTAAATTATGGGTGCCGCCATTGTAAGGATAAGAATCGAGAAATACATCGGCAATACTATAGATAGTCCTGTGTTCTTCTTCGGTGGGATTTATGCCCAAAAACCTGACTCGATGCGCGCTCACATTTTGCTCGTGGCACTGTTCCCAATACAGTGACTTAATGACCTGAATATCTCCCTTGCCTTTATAAATCAGGATGCTATTGGGAACTGCCTGGATAATCGCAATTTGTGCTGCCACTAATTCCCGGTTCACCTTGGTTGCAGGGGTCGCACACAAGTACACCACCTGCTCCTGTCCCAACCGCATCGCTGCTCGTAGTGCTGCCCTATTTACCGGATTGCTTTTAAATCCAGATACTGCGGTAAAACAATCAGGCATTCTCAGCAATTTTTCCGGGTAATATTTTTCCACACCTTGGGGATGCGTGTGCCAGTCACTCAGAAAGTAATTTTGCTCGGAAATAAATGGCGCTTCAAATCCCAGCCAAGATATGCAGGCTCGTGCTGGCTGACGATACAGGATTTGACAATGTACCGGTTCGGTGACTGAATCAATATCTACCAGAATATCTAAATCATCTTTTAATATTTCTTCTACCATAGCTTGAGCTATGTCATCAACACCTGGATTGTGACGATAAAACTTGGTGCCAATGCTTTTAAATCTGACGGTCATATCGTCCTCTTTTACTTGTTTAGGGACGTAAAAGTAAATGTGGGGAGAAATTTGGGCTAGTTCTGATATAATATCAGCACTGCACCAGCTAACGGAATGGCGCCAAAAATTTGAGGAAATAAAGCCTATTTTTAAGGGGATATTTCTAGTAGCAGCCCCGGGAGAGCCCCCGTTTATGGTCTTGGGTGTAGATGCGTATAATCCTGTAGCCCGCAGATAATCAGCATATATTTGTCCCATGAATAAAGACAATCGGGAGTTTGATGTTAAATCATCCCGCAAACGATATGCGCCAAACTGTAGCCAAGAGTAGATAATCGAGATGATTTGATGCGCCAATGGTTTTTCCAGTTGGCCAAGGTGCTGCTCGATTTCCCAAAAAATATCTTTTGCGGCTGAGGCGAACCCAGAAAACAGATAAGCAATCAGAAATGCAGTTTTGGCGATCGGTTGGTATGGTGGCGGACAAAACTGGCGATATTGAGCGGCTGATTTTCTGATGATATCGAAATCCAAATTACCCGGATGGGGAGTGGTGATGAGATAGAAAATGCCTTGGTGCGCTGCCAAAAGGTCCCCTTGGAGTTCGATCGCCCGCTGGAAACAGATGCAGGCTTGATTAAAAGTTGCCTCGGATAACTGCCCCTGCTGTCGCGTTTGGCGAGTTATGGCCAGTCCCAAGTTACAATGGACCTCGGCGGAGTCAGGGTTGAGCTGGAGGGCTCTTTGAAAAGCGGCGATCGCCTCCGGAAACTCACCCTGATACAGTCGCGCTGCCCCCAGGTGAGAATGGGCGGCTGCAGAGTCGCTGTCAAGGTCAACCGCTTGCTGATAGCTGGCGGCGGCGGCGAGATAATCCCCTCGCTTTAACCGCAGGTTGCCCATATTGATATGTAACTGAGAGCCACCGATATTGGGATTGATGGTTATCGCCCGCTCCCAGCAATCTAATGCCTGATTTGTTTGCCCCTGGTGGTGCCACAGGTTGCCCCAATTCAACCACACCCCGGCCAAGCTGGGGTTTAAGGAAATAGCTTTTTGATAGCATTCAGCGGCTGCCTCCAGCTCACCCTGGCGGTACAGGACACTGCCTAGATTAGCATGTGCCTCAGCCCAATCAGGAGCCAGAGCTACTGCCAGGGAGTACGATCGCCCTGCTGCCTCTAAATCACCAGCGGCGAGGAGGGCGTTACCTAGGGTTTTGTATGGTGCGGCTAAATCTGGTTGGAGCTTGATAGCTTGCTGGAGTGATGCTATGGTCTCTGGGAGCCCGCCTTGGCGAAAATCACCTTTACCGTATTGGTCGTAGTCCAGAGCGGGGGTGTTGTTGTGGGGTGGCAGGCCAGATGTCTGCTCTATGTCTGGTTGTACCGCCGCTGTTACCTGTTGTGCTATCCTCACATCCATTACCTACGGGTTTTTCTTTTCTCATACACACCCTTCCTCCCTATGCTAGAGTATTTTCAGCACCTGGGAGCCCCGGGCTCAGAGGGCACCGCCTACTACAGTATCCCGAGGTGATTAAGGTTTGATGGAGGAAAATCAAGATTTGGGTGTTTAACCAGATCTCAATTGCTACAGATAGAATATAAAATTAATTGACACGGATATCGGCAAGCTAATGCCAGCGGGGGAACCCCAGTCTGGCGATTATAGTCTTTTATCGGAGCCGTGTCAAGACAAAAATCATAAGTAATGCCACTGAGCTGAGGGAGCAAGCATCTAAGAATTTGTTATCTCGCTAGACTGGACATCAGCACGGAATTGGGCTAGACTGGCTGCTGACATGAATACCGGGCGACAACATGCGTCTTCCGGCTCTAAGTGGATGCTGTCTAAGGCAGTCTTGACAAGAGCGATACGAAACAGATGAGGAGTTGAACACGGAATGGTTAGAATCCTAACTAACGGCAACGACACGCTGGATATGAGTGTGACGAATGCAGGCGACGATTCGATTTTTGGCCTGGATGGTAGTGACATCATCACCAGCGATACACTGGGCGGAAGTCTGATTGCAGGGAACAGAGACAACGACTCCCTCCAGTCTTCTGGCACCAATGACACGGTATTTGGCGGCAGGGACAATGATGTCCTGCGCAGCTTGGCGGGCAACAGCCTGTTTTTCGGTGATTTGGGAGATGACTACTTCGAGTCCAGAGGCTCCCAGGGCAGCGATATCGTGTACGGTCTGGACGACAACGATATTTTCAACTTTGGTAACGGTGGCGGGGCTAACTTGGCCTTCGGTAACACCGGGGACGACTTCGTCAGCGGCTCTGGCTTGGGAGATGACACCCTCTGGGGCGGTCAGGATAACGACACTCTCCAGGTAGTAGAACTTGGCGCTGGCGGTAGTAGCGGTATCGGTGGCTTCGTGCCTTTGAATACCCCAATCTCCAACCTAGGACTCTCTCCAACTCAAGGCTTGAGTGGGGGCAGTGGCGCGGTTGGTGTCGTCACCGGGCAGGGTGCTTTTGGTCCGCCCGCCAACCCTGGCGATAACTATCTATCCGGGGATAAAGGCGATGACTTGGTGATTGGCATCGGCGACAGGGATACCCTCCTCGGTGGTGAGGAAAACGATACCCTGATGATGCTCAGCGCTCTGAGCAGTCCAGGAAACCAAAACACATCCTTGACGGGCACAGGGTTTAGCCTATCTGGCGTTCCCCGCGCCAACTTCTTAGATGGTGGCATTGGTAATGACAGCCTGCACTCTGAAGGGGGCGATCGCGGACGCCACACCCTCATCGGCGGCGATGGCAATGACACCATGACCTACATCGGTGTGGATAGCTATCTGCTCGGTGGTATGGGCGACGACAGCTTGACGCTGGATGTGGAGAACAACACCGGCATCGGGCGCAACACCCTGTACGGCGGTCAAGGCAACGACACCGTATTCGCAGCAGTGGGTGGCGGCACCAACTGGCTCTACGGTGACAAAGGCAGCGACAGCCTCCTCGGTGGTAGCGGCGATACCCTCTTCGGCGGCACCGTGGGTGGAGACGAAGAAGCTGCCACAGACAACGACTTCTTGAGCGCCGGAACTTTAAGCTGGCTCAATGGCGGTAAAGGCAGCGACACCCTCATCGGCGGTGGCGACAGTGTTACTCTTGTGGGTGGTGCTGGCGATGACAGCCTGGATGCCGGGGAAGGCAACAACGCCTCCTTGTTGGGTGGCGAAGGCAGTGATGTGCTGTCCGCTCAAGGACAAAACTCCTCCCTCAATGGCGGTGCGGGCAACGACACCCTCACCCTCACCCCCTTCGGCAACACGGGTGCTAGCACTGCTCTTAACAGCACCTTGCTCGGTGGTGAAGGCAACGACTCCCTGTTTGCTCTCTCTGCTGGGGGTCCCAACTACTTGGATGGTGGCACGGGCAATGACATCCTCGTAGCCAGCGTGGTGGCAGACACCCTGATTGGCGGCACGGGCAACGACCTGTACGTAGGTAGCGAGGGCGCTGATACCCTCGGTCGCGAGAGCGGTCGTGCTGGTAACGACACCCTCTATGGCTTCAAAGGTGTTGACAGCCTCATCGGTATTCGCGGCTCCTTCGATGGCTTCTACTACAACGGTAGCGACCAAGGCGGCGATACGATCACCTCTTTCGATACCGGTATCGATAAGGTGTATATCGATGAGACAGCTTTCGCTCTCACCACCCAAGGTCAGCAACTGCGGATTGGTCTGGACTTCTTCTCCACCGCTTCCGGTCAGACCTACGGCGGCACCTTCACTGGCGGCACGAGCGCACCGGCGATCGTCTTTGACGCGGCTGAAACCGGTGGCGGCGGCACCCTGTTCTGGGATCCCAGCGGCGGCGGCACTGGCGGCACTGCAGATTTGACCGCGATCGCAGTGATCCAGCAAGGTCAGGTCAACGTCAACGACATCGTGATTTTCTAAACACACTCTGCGGTTGGGTGCAGCTACGGCCACACCCAACCCGATCACAAGAGGTTGGTTTGCCAGGAGGCAATCCAATCTCTTTTTTTTGTGGCCTGGGGTTCTCCTCATCATCCCCTGCCCCTACCACCCACTCTGGGCAAGAAACCCGGTTTCTCGGAAACTGAGATTATTGTGTGACCAAATTTTTCACTAGGAGAGGCGGGATATCGGCGCTCAGTACAGGTATGCTAAAGTAAAATATAGAACCTTGACCCGGTGCCGATTCTACCCAAATGCGCCCGCCGTGAAGTTGGACAATTTTTTGACAAATCGCTAGACCGATACCAGTACCGGGATATTCGCTCGGCCCGTGCAGACGCTTAAACATCTGAAAGATTTTTGGAAAGGATTCCGGCGCAATACCAATCCCATTATCTTTGACCGCGAATAAGCAGTGGTCTGTCTCATTTATGGCTGTAACTTCTACCAAAGGATTGGCTTCGCCTCGGTATTTAATCGCATTACCGATTAAATTTTGAAATAGCTGGCGCAATTGGGAAAAATCCGCCATCACCACGGGTAAGTCGCGGCAGATAATCTGAGCCTGATTAGTGGTGATTTCTAAACTGAGATTTTGGCAGGCTTCTTCTATAGCCTCAGCGGATCTAACGGGACTAAACTGTTCTCCAGCTTTTCCTAATCGGGAATACTGTAATAAATCATCAATCAGGTTCAGCATTCGATCGCACCCATCGAGAATCCGATTGATATACCGCTGCCCTTCCGCTTCTAGTGACTGGGCGTGACGCATTTTGAACAATTGACCATAACCCTTAACCGTCGTCAAAGGAGAGCGCAAATCGTGAGAGGCAATGCTCACAAATTGTGCCAGTTCGCTATTAGAACGAGCCAAATCCTCGTTCAGCTTAGCCAGCTCCGCTTCCGCCCGCTCCCGCTCCCTAATTTCTAGCTGGAGCTGGGCGTTTTGTTCTTGGAGCGCCAGCTCTGCCGCTTGACGCTGGCTGATTTCCGCTTGCAGCAATAAATTTTGCTCCTCTAGCTCGTCCTGTAATCGCCTTAAGCGCAAATGGTTTTCTATGCGCGCCAACACCTCTTCTATCTGAAACGGCTTCATAATGTAATCTACCCCACCCACCCTAAAGGCTTTCACTTTGTCCAGGGTATCGTATTTCGCACTAACAAAAATGATGGGGATATCCCTTAACTCAGCGATATTTTTAAAATGATTACCTACCTGATATCCATCCATTTGCGGCATCATAATATCCAGTAACACCAAATCCGGTGGCTCTGACAATGCCGCTTTCAAACCCATTTCCCCAGTCAAGACGCCCCGAACATCATAGCCATTATCAGTTAAACAATTCAATAAAACCCGCAAATTATTCGGTTCGTCATCTATAATTAAAATGTTGCCCCTGCTGACACTATTATTCTCGCGATTCATGGACTCTAGCCTCGATCAAAGCGATAATTTTGTCAAAACGAAAGTTGTCCACCCATTTTCTGAGGTTGTGGGATAAAGGGCGTTCCCCTGCCGGAATTTCCCCTAGCAGTTGTAAGATCACCCGGCTGTTGGCAGCAGTGGCCGCTTGATGAAGGGCAGCGGTCCATTCCGGGGGCATCATTTCCAGTAAGGCGGTCTCGGGACTGCCCCTTGGGAGTTGCTCTGTACCACCGGTGAAGCTGTCCTCACTCTCGGAAGTGGCGATCGGTTCGTAAATGTAACGCACTCCTAGGTGTTCGGCAATTTTCGCCAACAGCACTTCCTCCCGGGCGGGTTTGCGCACGAAGTCATCGCATCCCGCAGATAAAATAATGCTGCGATTCTCTTCAAAGGCACTGGCAGTTAAGGCAATAATCACGGTGGCTTGACCATGCAAGTGATTCTTAATCTGTCTGGTGGCTTCGTAGCCGTCGATTATGGGCATCCGCATATCCATCCAAATCAGATGGGGGTGCCACTCGTGCCACTGCTCGATCGCCTCTTGGCCGTTCTGCGCTTCCCGCACTTCAAATCCCAAGGGTTCCAGAAGCTGCCTGAGTAAAATCCGACTTTCAAGCCGATCGTCCACCGCTAAAATCCGATAAACTGGTTGTCCCGGTTCCAGGGCAATCACCCGAGGCATCGCTAAGCTAATTTTTACCTCGTCCGCTGCAGCCACAGTGGCCGGGATGTAAAACTTCACCAGGGTGCCCTCACCCACAGTGCTGGTGATAGCCATATCTCCCCCCATCAATTGTACCAGCTTGCGGCTAATGGCCAACCCCAACCCGGTGCCCTCCTGGATACTGCGCCCAGTTTGAGTTTGCACAAAAGGAGAAAATAATTTATCCAACTCATCAGCCGCAATCCCTGGTCCCGTGTCCGAGATTTCAAAGGATAACTGCATTTCGGCGGGAATGTCCCCAGGGTGATCAGCCCTCACCCGCAACGACACGCAGCCAGATGTCGTAAATTTGATGGCATTACCCAGCAAATTGCTCAAAACTTGCCGCAATTTGCCCTCATCGGTTCTAATATAGCGGGGACTTTTGGCATCCACCTCGCAAATCATCTGCAACCCTTTAGCGGCAGCTCTACTTTGGAAAATCGCTTCCATCGCCGCAATCAGCGCCAATAAATCAAAATTGGTGGGATTAAGTGCCATCCGCCCCGCTTCGATTTTAGAAATTTCCAAAATATCGTTAATCAAGCTGAGTAAATGCTCACCACTAGAGTTAACGATGGCAATTTGCTCCTGCTGCTGCTCGCTGAGGGAAGAGTCCCGCCCCAGCACCTGACTAAAGCCAAGGATAGCATTTAGTGGGGTACGCAGTTCGTGGCTCATATTCGCGAGAAAGCTGCTTTTTGCCTGGTTCGCCTGCTCGGCGGCTTCTTTGGCTTCAATTATTAACTCTTCCGCCCGTTTGCGCTCTGTGATATCTGTGGAAATGCCGCAGAGAGCATAAGGATGGCCAGCTAAATCATATAGGAGAAACTTCACCGAGTAATAAGTATGAATCCCATCGGCTTGGGGGAGTTGTTCTTCTAAATATTGCGCTTGGCCACTTTGCCAAACTTCTCGATCATTAGCTTCTACCTGGCTAGACATTTCTCCCGGCAGCAAGTCGATAATGGTTTGACCATGATACTGTTCTGGGGTGAAGCCAAAAATATCTAGACAGTAACGATTTAACAGCAGAAAACGTCCTTCACAGTCTTTTAGATAAATTGCAGCCGGAGCGTTATCTAAAATAGCTTTTAACTTAGCCTCGCTTTCTTCCAATGCCCGCTCGGCTTTTTTGCGCTCCGTAATGTCGATGGCTACGCCTCCCACTAGATTTTGGTCGATTTCATCGGGGATTAGAAACTTAAATACTAAATAATCCACCACCTCTCCGGCTGAATTATAAGCGGTTTCTATGGTTTCTACCACTTCCCCTGTATCGGAAACCAACTGGTTATTATCCAAATACTGTTGGGACAAATCTGGCGGGAAAATTTCCCAAATCATCTTGCCGATTAATTCAGCGGCTGATTTGGATAGCAACTGTTCAAAATTGCGATTACAGTACATAAATTTGCCATCGCTTCTGGTAATCCAAGCTAAGGCAGGGCTGTGATTCATAAATGCCTGAAATCTGGCTTCGCTTTGGCGCAAAGCCATCTCATCAGTGATGCGATGGGTCACATTCTTGACAATTTGGGAGGCACCAATTTGTTTCCCCATCGCATCCCTAACTGCACTGAAAGTGATTTCATACCAGTTGGGCTGGTTAGTAGTGGTGCCAAATTCCCGAATGATGGTAAACTCTTCTCCTCCAATGGCTCGTCCCCAAATTTCTACTGCCTGAACCTGTTCTGTGGGTAAATGGGCTAATGCTTCCACCATACTGGTGCCGATTTTAACTTGACGGTTAAACAGTTGGGCGAACTCCTGTTGATAAGCCCGGTTAAAAGCAATATATTTAAATTCCATATCCTGAGCGGCAATCAGCTCTGTAGAACATTCGATGATACTGTTCAAGAGGGCTTGGCTCTTTCGGGCTGTTTGCTCAGATATCTGTTTCTCTAGCAGTTGCCGTTCTAGCCGATCGTTAGCTTCTTCGAGTTGGGCGGTTCTTAATTTGACTCGGGCTTCTAAATTTTTATTGACTTTTTTTAGTTCTGTCTCGATTTGCTTTTTATCGGTGATATCAATGGCGGTGGTGATGACAAATCTCCTGCCATCTGGCATCCGCCCCAAAGGAGCAGTATAAAAATCCCATACCCGCATTAAACCACTGCAAATCCGAACATTAAATTCTCCGATTTTAGCACTTTTTTCTATCCCGTAAACCCCCTTAATCATGGCTTGCATATTTTTATGATTCTCTCCATAAGCTAGCTCGGTCCATGCCGCAATGGTACTGATTTCTTCCGGTTGATAACCGGTGATTTCCGTCCAGGCGTTGCTGATTTGCAGCACGGCTCCGTCTTCTGCATGAATAATTATGGGTAACGGCGAATCCAACACAGCGCGATAAAACTGCTGAAAAACCTCTTGCCGTCGTTGTTCTATTTGGTTCAGTTGGCGAGCAATCCAGTAAATTAATGTGGAAATAATCCCTATTTTCATCGCGGTGATATAAGCGTAGCTTGAGGGAATATCGTACCAACGCATTTGATATCCCTCAAAAATCAACCAGTTTAAAATCAACGGGAGAAAAATTGCTGCAGGCAGCAGCTTTCTCGCCATCACGCCTCCCACCAATGTACTGGTGAGTGTTTGCATCATCTCTGTGTCAGTTCGAGTGAATAAAATCCCGATGCTGAGGACGATAAAGGTGATGGCGGTAGGTGGGGTGGTGATAGTTGTAGGGATTATAAATTCGTAGAAAAAAGTGGCACCAAATAAATAACCGATGAGGGTTAATAAGCCGATAGAACCCACCATCACGGTCAAAATTTCTACCTGGTGCTGATGGCGGTGGTTGTGTTTTTGTCGGAGGCTTAAGGCTATGCCTGCGAGGATAAAATTTATCGCAGTAGTTTCTGGGATTCTCAGGGGATAAATGGCTGTGCTTGGGCCGGTTTTATTTTGATAAAATAGTTGGTCGATACCCAAGTCCCAGCCAAAGATATACTGCACTAGGGTGAGGGAGGCAATGGTAATGACTATTCCTGGTAGTACCTGTCCTAGTGCTTTCCCCCGTGGCACCATTGCTTGTGCTTGCCACAACGCCAAGGAAATGCCGCAGAGCAGGAAGCAAAAGGCTGTGTTGGGTTTCATCGTCCAAGGTGTGCCAGTTAATCCTGTTTTGAGGAGTTGGATGTCAAACTGCCAACCCAGTAGCACCACCACCGCCATTGAGATGATAAAGGCAGTTGCCATTTGCGATATCCGCGCTTTCATGGCTATTTATCCTCTATTTAGTCATTTGTCATTTGTCATTGGTCTTTGGTCATTGGTCTTTCGTCAAAAGTCCTTTGTCCTTGCTCAAAAATGTAGGGTGGGCAGTACCCTGCCCACCCTATTTACCTGTTGTCAAATGACAAATGACAAAGGACAAAGGACTAATCACCAATGACCAAAACTATGGCGCTAAACGCCAGAGTTTGATGGTGTCGTCAAAGCTGCCGCTGACGAGGGCTTTGCCACCGGCGGCGAAGGCGACTTCTACCCAGTCGGAGTGACCTTTGAGGGTGCCTTTTTGGCAGCCGCTGTAGGAATTCCAGAGTTTGATGGTGCCGCCGAGGTCGCCGCTGGCGATCGTCTTGCCGTCGGGGCTGAAGGCCACGGAGTGGACTTGCTGACCGTGACCCCGGAGGGTGCGCCAGGAGGTGCCGGTTTCTAAATCCCATAATTTGATGGTTTTATCCCAGCTACCGGAGGCGAGACTGCGGCCATCGGGGCTGAAGGCGACGGACCACACGGAGTCATCGTGACCGACGAGGGTGCGAGTCAGCTTGCCGGTGCGCCAGTTCCAGAGTTTGATGGTGCCATCGGTGCTGCCAGAAGCGAGGGTTTTGCCGTCGCTGTTGAAGGCGACAGATTGCACTTCTTGGGTGTGACCGATGAAAGTATGCAGGAGGTTGCCTGCAAAGCGCCAGTCTTTGTCTGTGTTGATTTGCCAGAGTTTGACGGTTTTATCGAAACTGCCGCTGGCGACGCGCTGGCTGTCGGGGCTGAAGGCGACGGAGAAAATGCCCGCGTTGTGGCCTTTGAGGGTGTCGAGGAGTTGACCGCTGGCGAGGTCCCAGATTTTGATGGTTTTGTCGGCGCTGCCGCTGGCGAGGAGTTTGCCGTCAGGGCTGACCGTGAGGGACCAAATGGGTTCGGAGTGACCGTAGAGGGTGCGGATGGGGATTTGGAAATCGCCGCTGTTGACGCGCCAGACTTGGATGGTGCCGTCGGTGTTGCCGGAGGCGATCGTCTTGCCGTCGGGGCTCACCGCCACGGACCACACGGGCCCGGAGGTACTCGCCAAAGTGCGCATGGGGGGCACTTGTTTGTTATAGCGAGGGGTGGAGTCCTGCAGTTTGGGCAGGGTGTAGGGGATTTCCTCTAGTTGGGTAACAGGGATGGGGGTGGTGGTGTATGTGCTGTGGGGCACAGGGGTGGGGACGCGATGACCCACCATCAGGGATAAAACGGCTACAGCGGCGCCACCGAAGATGGTGGCGGCGGTGTTCTTTTGGGCTTTGGTGTAAGCTGGCAGGGCCGGTTTTTTCAGGTCTTTGAGGATGTCGGCGGCGATCGTGTAGCGACGTTTGGGGTCGCGCTCCACCATTTTGTTGAGGATCGTAGTGAGGCGATCGCTCACCGGCTTTTGCAAATAATCCGACCATACCCAACTGTCAGATTGCACATCAAACAGCTCAAAAGGAGACAAACCTGTGAGCAAATGCAAGCAAGTGACACCCAAACTATAAATATCGCTGGCAAAAACCGCACTGCCTTGGGTTTGCTCTGGCGCCGCGTACTCGGCGGACCCCTTGACTATCCCTGGTTTGACTCTGGTGCGACTGGTATGGAGTTCGGCGCTGATAAAATCAACCAAAGCGAGCGACCCACCATCCACTGGCCGAATAATATTACTGGGCTTGATATCTCGGTGAATGGCATCGCTACCACTGAGGAACTGTAACACTGGTAACAAGTCTTGCAGGAGTTTGCGGATTTTTACTTCCGTGAAAGTGCCATTGGCGGCCAATTCCTGCGCCAGATTTTTCCCCTCAATATACTCTTGCACTAGATAGTAGCGGTCTGCTTCTTCAAAAGAAGCCAGCAAATTGGGAATCTGGGGGTGTTCTCCCAACTCATCCAACCCAGAAGCAAAAGCGCTGAAGCTACCAAAGTGACTGCCTGTAGTGTTGCTGGCTGTGGGGGAGGAGTTGATGACACAAAGGGGTTTCGAGGGTTTGTCTTCATCCACTGCCAGGAAAGAGCCCCCCGGAGCGCCGCCGCCTAGGGGATGTAAGGGGCGGTAGCGGTTTTTCAACAGCAATTCTGACCCGCAACTTTTGCAAGTCTCAGCCAAATCGCTGTTATGCGGATTTTGGCAATTAGGATTTAGGCAATAAGTCATAGCTGGCAATCCCCTACGATATTTTATCTATGATAAATCTTCCCCGCTGTTCGGCTACTTTCCGGTGGGATGCCCCTAAGATGAAGCCGCGCCCCTGCGGAGTGGGGCTCTCAAAAAATTGATGTTAATGATTCCTGTGGCTGCGAGTCTGCTCTCTGACCCGTTGACACCAGTATCCCCTATTGGGTTTTTATCTTGGTAGTCAGCTTGATGATTCTTGATGATTCTTTACTTTTCTTTATCAGACTCAGGCATCACGCCGGTTCTCCCCCAGGGGAGACGGGGGGACGGGGGGACGGGGGAGGAGGGGGAAGAGGGGGAAGAGGGGGAAGAGGGGGAAGAGCCCACACTCCCCAC
>DVDU01000071.1 GCA_015296065.1 Oscillatoriaceae cyanobacterium M33_DOE_052
CCCCAGTCCCCCCGTCTCCCCGTCTCCCCGTCTCCCCGTCTCCCCGTCTCCCCGTCTCCCTTGCTCCCCTGCTCCCTTGCTCCCCTGCTCCCTTGCTGGCAAGCTGGCAAGCTGGTGAGGTATTTGGTGATTTGCTCAATGCCGTTGCGGTTCTGGTCGAGGATGAGGAGTTGGACTTCTGGTTGGATACCGACGGCGAGCTGTTGGTAGTCTTCTACTTGGGGGTCGATGACTAGGAGTTGGGTGGTCTGGGGGTTCATGGTTTGGAATTAGGGGTAAATGGGGATAAATTGACAATTGATAATTGATAATTGTTAATTGTTAATTATTAATTGTTCTCGGTTCGAGCAACCTGAGCTATGGCTCGTGAGGGGCTCGATTGTAGATGTGACCAAGATGCTTGACAATTTGACCCGATTGTGATATTATCCTGCTGGTGTATTTTATAGCTTTAGATTAAATCTGATTTTAGGCTAACTTTATCTTTTGGTTGCCGAATTGTCAAGATGTGGGGCGCGATTTTCTGGGAAAGTTTTGTGAGGGGTTTTTAAGGTTTTGGGGGGATGAGGAGATGGGGCGCGGGAGGGCAGATATCCTGTAGTAGGATAGCTAACCAGTGGTAGGGGCAACCACCCTGCTGCTGGTTGATCAGGGAGAAATTTCTCCGATCGCCCCGGTTCTGATTGGATTTTTTAACTGTGGTTCTGTCCCACCCGGAGTTTTTGGAGAAAGTCTTGGGCTCTTTGATAGTTGGCGGTATCGTTGCGCTGTTGGAATATTTCGGCGGCTTTTTCGGTGTCGCCGATCGCTCCGGTGTAGTCTCCGAGTTGGACGCGGGCAATACCTCGGTTGCCGTAGGCTTCGGCAAATTCTGGGTCGAGGCGGATGGCTGCGCTGAAGTCGTCGATCGCATCTTCGAGATTAGATTGAGTCGCCCAGGCTAACCCCCGATTATAATAACTTTGGGCATCTGTGGGGTTGATTTCTATGGCACGGTTAAAATCTGCTAAAGCACTGGTTGTGTCACCCATGTTATAGTGAGTAACTCCCCGGTTGTTGTAGGCTTCGGTGTAATTTTGATTTAAAGAAATCGCCACCGTAAAATCTGCTAAGGCATTGTCTAAATTACCTAACTGAGAGTAGAGAAGTCCCCGATTATAGTAAGCTAAGGCATATTGAGGGTTAATGTCTATGGCTTTGGTGTAATCGGCTAAGGCTCTGTCGGGGAAACCTTTATTGGCATTAGCAACGCCCCGATTGTAGTATGGCTCTGGTGCTTGGGGGTTGATTTCTATGGCTGTGGTGTAATCGGCGATCGCTCCATCTAAATCCCCTTTTCTGGCCTTAGCAACTCCTCGATTGTAGTAAGCACGGTCTAAGTTTGGCTGTAGTTCTATGGCTTTCGTATAATCGGCAATTGCTAAATCGGTGTTGCCCAGCTTGTAGCGCACGTTGGCTCGGTTATAATATGCTAAAGAATTAGCTTGGTTCATTTCAATAGCTTGATTATAGTCGGCCAATGCTTGCTCCAGTAAACCGGCTTTATAGTGGAGATTGCCACGGTTGAGATAAGCATCACCATATTCGGGATTAAGTGCAATTGCTTTATCATAATCCCCTAGCGCCCCCTCGGCATCGCCTTTTTTTGTGCGTGCTACGCCTCGATTGTAGTAAAATTGAGCATCATTCCCATTTAAATAAATCGCCCTGTCATAATCAGAAAGTGCCCTCTCTGTATTGCCAAGACTGTAATCGGCATTGCCTCGATTATAATAGGCTTCTGCATCCTGGGGATTCAGTTCTATGGCTTTGGTATAATCCGCCACGGCTCCATCCAAATCCCCCAAGAGCGATCGGGCAATCCCCCGGTTGCGATAGGCATCGCCATAATTCCCATTCAGGCGAATTGCTTCGCTGAATGCAGCCACCGCTCCCTGATAGTCTTTCGCCGCGAGGCGGCTTTCCCCCTCTCGGTTTAAATCCTCCGCAGTGGCTAGTAAGGACGGATCGCCATTTACTCCTACGATACTTTCCCCTGGTAAGGGGGTTTTATCGTTAGCAATGTCAGGTTTTGTCCCCGCGATGAAGTGGCTCCCTGGTACTGCCCTAGCAGGGAAATGCACCATCATTATTAGAGAAGCCACTGGCAGTAATCGATAAATTTTCGGCCAAAATGTAGAGTTCATTATTGGATATATTTTTGCTCAATTTAGGGTTATAATTGGAATCTGAAATCAATCGATAAATAAGCTCTCACCCCCATCCCTCACCCCCATCCCCTCTCCCAGGTGGGGAGAGGGGAGAAGAAAGGGAGGGGTGGATACTTTTTTAATCAATTATCAATTATCAATTATCAATTATCAATTATCAATTAAGGAGCCATTTTTGCTGCTTTTGCCTGGGTACTATCACTGTAGCGCCGATATAGTTCGGTACGGTTTTGGGCAGTTTTGTACTCTGGATGGCTGGGGGGAACTGCTCCCATGAGATTTGATGCCTGGTCCCACAGAGCCGCGATCGCCAGCCAGTCCGATCGAGTTTTCGCCTCTTTGCCCGCCGCTGCCGCCTGTTCCGCCATTCGCACCGCCTGGGCAAACGAGTCACTCGACCCCACCACCGGGGATAAAGTTTCAGCCTCCGTGGGGGACTCTGGTTTTAAAGTTTGCTGCTGTCGATAGTAATATGTCCCCCCACCCACAATTAGCAGCATCACCCCTGCACCCCAGAGGAAACCATGCCAGAGGCGATCGGGTTGTCGCCGTTGATGAGAAAACGAAGGTGCTGGCAGCGGCAAACCCCGGTCCCCTTGACGGCGGCGAATTTTCCAATCTTCCAGCAGCCGTTTAATAATATTGGGTCTCGCCAGCTTAATTTGCCCGGACCACAGCAATTGCCCCTCCGGGTCCCGATTGATTTCCTCGAGCCACAGCAGTTGCTGTTCCCGGACAATGCGGCTATTAATCCTCACCCGCCGGATATTTTGCGGTGAGATAGATTCGAGAATCTGACGCACCAGGTCGATCGTCGTTTCCCGCTCCAGCAGCTCCGGCGTTGCTGCCTCACATAGGATTTGCAACACCCCATCCGCCAAAACCGCACGGGTTCTCACCCCATAATCTGCCAGTTTGTCATTCAGGACCTGAATAATCGCCGCCACACTGCCCAGGCGTGCTTGAGTGGCGATATCGTCCATCGGATGTACCATCGGTTGGTTCAGGAATTGATTAGGAGTCAAGGCCAATTTACTACTAATTTATATTTAGACATAAGGTTATCAGTTTTTTCCATCTCCCAGTCTCCGTCTCCGGGTCCCCCCATCCCCCCGTCTCCCAGTCTCCCCGTCTCCCAGTCTCCCCTGCTCCCCGTCCCTCCGTCTCCCCATCCCCCCATCTCCCCCGCTCCCCTACGGAATTACCCCAGAATTTTGCCCCCAACCAGGAGCGGTAAATGCCAGATATGGGGTTAAAATGTTAACTTAGCGCGCCTCTTGGCGCGATATTAACTTGGCGCGCCTAGGGCGCGACGAGTCAATGCTCGCCCACAGACAAATAAATATTTAAGCAATAACCGGAAATCGACTTATGGGTAAAACTATTCGTGGCGCCATCTTTGTAGTAGATGACAACATCGACACCGACCAAATCATCCCAGCGGAGTACCTCACCCTAGTTCCCTCCAAGCCGGACGAGTACGAAAAGCTGGGTAGCTATGCGATGGCCGGATTGCCAGACCGATACGGCAAGTTTATCCCGGAGGGGGAAATGAAAACCCCCTACCCAATTATTGTAGCCGGAGAAAATTTTGGCTGCGGCTCCTCCCGCGAACACGCACCCATAGCCTTGGGGGCCGCCGGAGTCCAAGCCGTCATCGCCCAATCTTATGCCCGCATCTTCTTCCGCAACTGCTCCGCCACCGGCGAGCTGTATCCTATAGAGTCAGTAGAGCGCCTCTGTGCCCAGTTCAAAACTGGTCAGGAAGTGACGATCGACCTCGAAACCAATCAACTGATTAATCATAGTCTTGGCCATACCTACGACCTCAACCCCCTGGGTGAAGTCGGCCCAGTCATCGATGCTGGCGGCATTTTCGCCTATGCTCGCCAAACTGGCATGATTGCCGCTCGGTAGTAGAGGACTAATTGACAATTGACAATTGACAATTGACAATTATCAATTATCAATTATCAATTATCAATTAGTCCCCCTCCCCACCATCACCCCGTCTCCCCTACGTTATAAAATTGTCGGTTAGTTACTGTTTACATCCAACTATTCCTATGCTGCTAAAATCCACAACCCGTCACATCCATATATTTGCCGGTGAAGTCAAAGATAATGAAATCCTCCCGAGCGATCGGGTGTTAACCCTGGATGTGGATCCAGATAACGAGCTGAACTGGAACGATGAAGCGTTGCAAAAACTCTACCGGAAGTTTGACGAGCTGGTGGCTTCTTACAGCGGTGAGCCATTGATTGAATATAACCTCCGGCGGATTGGTTCTGACCTAGAGCATTTTGTCCGCTCTATGCTCCAGCAAGGACAAATCAGTTACAACCTCAACAGCCGCGTTGCTAATTACAGCATGGGTCTGCCCCAAGTGGCGATGGAATCGAGTAAATAGTTGTTTTGTCGGGGCAATTGATCAATTGCCCCCTGGGTTGGGTGGGCATCACCCCCATTTTTTTCTCACTTTTGTATGATAGCAAGGCAGAAAATATCGGTTTTTATGTGATAAAAAATTGGCATTTAGTTGAGAGGTTGGGCGATTTATTCCTTGCTGCAGGATATTGTAAGAGAGGGAGCGGTATAAAAACGGCTGAAAATTAGGTATAATAATATTATTTTTGTGAGAAAATTTTTTGTGGCTTGTGTAAGTGCGATCGAGATCACGGGGATGCAGGAGAGCGATCGTACCCCTCACCCACCCAAATCCCCTTATAATGATTAGTAGTCCTTAATAGTTACGACTAAGTGATTAAATTTACTAAAATTGCCAATTGGCCATCTTATGCTATGCTAATTTAGAAGCAAAATATCAAGATTGCAGCCGCAAATGCAGCTCATATGGGAAATGCTGGATTTAGGGTGTGAGATTTAGCCATTTCCCAGCTTAAATTAACCAATTTGCCTCAATTGCAGCAGGATATAGATAGCTAGTATGTTAATCATTACTTGCCCTAGACATCAGTAAGATTACTCTGGGCAGAATCCTAGAAGCGGTAGTACGGGTAATGCTTCTCAACGGTGCATCAAATTCAGCCATACCCAAATATCATCTTTACTGCCACCCTGATTCAGAGCAGGACAAAAGTCATATACCATCTCTCAAGTGGTAGAATTGGTCAGGCACAGTGCCAATATAGCCCGTCTAAATCAATGGTCAAATTTATGTATGGACAATCACCCGTGGTTGCCCCGTTCCGGCTTATCTAAATAATTTAGACTAGCTATATAGCAGCAAACGCCCTGATGCTGAATCATCTCAAGTCCGGACTACAATCATAAATCCCGTAGGGGCTGCCCGTACAAATGCTGGCATTGTTGAACCGGACTTGGTATCAGGAAGCCACCCCAGCACTCCCATATTCAGCTCAGAGAGCCACAACTCATCTGCTGCTGGAGACCTGATATCATCAGACTTGCAGAAACTCGCATCTACAGTATTTAAGCTACCAAAAATCCCAACCCATCAGGTGTAAATTTTTTATCCGGAATACCTGTTCAAAGTTACGTATATTCCTGGAACAAAAGGATGCCAAACAACATCCTGTAACCAATCATACATATCACCCAGCCGCATCTCAAATGCTGCAGTGATTTTTCTTGTTCAAACCGCGTAATTTATAGGAAAATCTACCCCATAACGGGTGTGTCACCATGAGCAATCAATCAGGATCTAAATCTAATTTGCTTTGGGCAGTAAATAAAGCCGTCAACAACACCACTATCCAGCGGCAAATCGTCATCATCGACGCCAAAATCAGCAACTATCAAATGCTGGCTGCTAGTGTCGAACCAGGCACAGAAGTAGTAATTCTTCATCCTGCAGAAGACGGTATCGAGCAAATCACCACCATTCTCGCCAGTGGGACAATTCAGGAATTATCCCTCCCCCCATCTCCCCGTCTCCCCGTCTCCCCGTCGGGGAGTTGGGGGGATTCTGCCACCGCCCCCCTGACCAAGGAGCCCGAAAAAGCCCCCCTGACCAAGGAGCCCAAAAAAGCCCCCCTTACCAAGGGGGGTTGGGGGGATTCTGCCACCGCCCCCCTGACCAAGGGGGGTTGGGGGGATTATTCCGTCCACATCATCTCCCACGGCGAACCTGGGAGCCTGCAACTAGGTAATACCACCCTCAACAGCCAAAACCTCAGCCAATACACCCGCCAACTGTACCAGTGGCGAAAAGCACTAGGAAATAGTGGCAACCTCATCCTCTACGGATGCTCCGTAGCCGCTGGAAGCCAGGGACTATCATTTATCCAGCAACTCCACCGCATTCTAGGTAGCGGTATCGCCGCCGCCACCACCCCCGTAGGTAACGCCGCATTAGGAGGCAGTTGGAACCTACAACAAATCTTTCTACCATCTCTGGAAGCCCCCCTTACCAAGGGGGGTTGGGGGGATGTCCATCTCCCCTTCAGCCCAGAAGTGCTAGAGGCATATCCAGGACTGTTTCCTGCCACCTTTCCGATTACAGAAAGTTTTAAAAACAACACTACTACAGACCCTAATTGGATTCTGAATGGCATCGACTCTAACGCCAATACAGGAGGTGGCATTGCCCGCCTCACCGGTAATGGCACTATTGACCCCGTTGGGGATGGATGGCTGCGTTTAACATCCCCAGAAACTCCACCTAGTAACGCTGCTGATACTGGCTACGCCATCTATAATGAATCCTTCAGCTCCACGAATGGTATTGTTATCAACTTCGATTATGCCAGTTATGGCAAAACCACTACTAATGGGGGGGATGGATTTAGCTTTTTCCTGTTCGATGGTAGTGTTGCCACTCCTACTATTGGCACCCCTCCCGGTGGCCTAGGCTATGCCAACAAAGTAGCCACAGCTATTGTCTCCGGAGCCAGCGCTGGTTTGAGCAGTGGTTACGTTGGCATTGGTTTTGATGCCTTTGGCAGTTTTACCAGGCAGGATATTGGCACTAACACCAGCGACCCCAACGAATGGAATCCGGTAAGTCCAGGGACACCCAATGTTAATAATCCCCCAGCAACCGCAAAAAATACAGTGGCCTTGCGGGGTAACGCCGGGGCCGGCTATCCCTTATTAGAAAAGCGTCAAGTCAACACAGTTTCTGCTGGTGCTACAATTGATGGCGTGACTCGCGCCAATCCCAGAGAAGTCCAAATTACCATTATTAACGACTTCATCAAAGTCGAAATGGATTTTGGCACTGGCTATCAAGAAATATTTACTCACAATAATCTTTTTACTAATAATGGTAATCCACCAGCACAATACAAACTGGGGTTTAGTGCCGCAACGGGGGGAGCGAATAACTATCACGAAATCCGTAACCTAGAAGTACAATTACCCGTTGACTTAAGCATTACTAAAGATGACGGTCTGACCAGTGTTGATCCGGGCGACCCCATCACCTACACCATCACTGTCAGCAACAACGACTTTAACATTGTCAACGGGGCTCAGATTGCTGATGCTTTTACTGGCATCAGTGGGATTAACTGGACAGCCACTTATGGTGGAGGTGCTACTGGACCTGCCAGCGGCACGGGCACCTTTAACCCTACGGTCAACCTGCCCGAAAACGCTACTATCACCTTCACCGTCACTGGGACTGTGACTGGCACTACCGCTCTCAACAGTGCCGCCACCATCACCCTCCCCGCCACTGGGGAAAGAGATGTTAATGAAGCGGATAATACGGCCACAGACCCCACCAACGTCGCTCCAATTTTCACCAGTACGGCCACAGCCACTGGCGCTCAAGGAGTTGCTTACAGCTACAGCATAACCACGGCTGACCCCAACCATCCCACCCGCACCATTACTGGCATTACTTTGCCTGCATGGCTGGTTATCGTTGACAACGGCAATGGTACTGCCGAGCTAACCGGTACGCCTGGGGCTGGTAACGTGGGTCCGCAGAATGTGGTATTGCGGGTAAATGATGGCATCGCCACTAATGACCAATCATTTACCATTTTCATCAACGGTAATGCCCCCACCCTGACTGGGGATGGCACTTTGCCCCCCATCAATGAAGACACCACCAACCCCCCAGGAAATACCATCACCAACTTGTTTGGGGGTTTGTTCACTGACCCCGACATGGGCGACAGTTTTAATGGTGTCGCTGTGGTGGGGAATACTGCTAACGCCACTACCGAGGGAAGCTGGCAATATTCCACGGATGGCACCACCTGGTTAAATATTGGCACGGTGACAGATGGGACTACCGCTTTAGCTCTGTCGGTGGCAACTCAACTGCGGTTTCTCCCAGTCGCTGACTACAACGGCACGCCTCCTGGTTTAGGGGTGCGGGCTCTAGATAGCGGTTATACCGCCGGTTTCACCGATGGGGCAACTCGCGTCAACGTGAATACTACTACTAATGGTGGTAGTAGCTCCATTTCTGGCACTATCCGCAATCTCAACACCACGGTTAACCCAGTCAATGATGCGCCGGTGCTGGATAACAGTGCTTCCATGAGCTTGACTGCCATTGATGAAGATGTGGCTGATGCTAGCAATACTGGTACTACCGTAGCAGACATCATCACTTCCGCCGGTGGAGACAGGATTACCGATGTGGATGCGGGGGCGGTAGAAGGCATTGCTGTTATTGGTGTAAACAATACCAATGGCACTTGGCAATACAGCATCAACGATGGCACATCCTGGAATCCTTTTGGCGCCTTATCGGATACCAGTGCCACTCTGCTCAACCCCACTGCCAAAATCCGCTTTGTCCCCGATCCTGACTACAATGGCACCGTTACCAACGGTATCACCTTCCGCGCCTGGGACCAAACCAGCGGCAGCAACGGTGATGCTGGGGTAAATGTCAGCACTAATGGCACTACCACTGCTTTCAGTACCGCCACGGAAACAGTCAGCATCATAGTTAACCCAGTCAATGACCTTCCCACATCGGCGGATAGCAGTGTCACTCTGGATGAAGATACCCCCTATACTTTCAAACTGGCTGATTTCCCGTTTAATGACATTGATGGTGACTCTCTGGCCTCAATTACCATCAGCCAGCTTCCTGGTGCTGGCACCCTCTTATTAGATGGCCAGCCGGTTGCTCCCGGTCAAGTTATCACCGCTGCGGATATTGCGAAGCTGACTTTTACGCCTGCACCGGATGCCAATGGGGCAAATTACGCTAGTTTCCCATTTACGGTGAACGACGGTAACGGCAATAGCACCTCTTCTACTATGACTCTGAATGTGACGGCGGTTGACGATCCGCCCACATCAGGGGATAACAGTGTCACTCTCGATGAAGACAGCACCTATACTTTCAGTGCTGCTGACTTTGCTTTTGCCGACCCCGATGGCGACCCCCTGCAGTCAATTACGATTAGCCAGCTTCCTGGTGCTGGCACTCTGCTATTAGATGGGGTGGCGGTTGCTCCCGGTCAAGTTATATCAGCGTTGGATATTGCGAAGCTGACTTTTACGCCTGCACCGGATGGGAATGGGACAAATTACGCTAATTTCCAGTTTACGGTAACTGACGGTAACGGCAACAGCACGCCTGCTACCATGAGCCTGAATGTGACGGCGGTTAATGATGCTCCCACTTCGGCGGATAGCAGTGTCACCCTGGATGAAGACACGCCCTATACTTTTAGTGCCGCTGACTTCCCCTTTAATGATGTAGATGGTGACAGCCTACAGTCAATTACCATCAGTCAGCTTCCTGGTGCTGGCACCCTCTTATTAGATGGCCAGCCGGTTGCTCCCGGTCAAGTTATCTCCGCTGCGGATATCGCCAAGCTGACTTTTACGCCTGCACCGGATGCTAGTGGGGCAAATTACGCTAATTTCCAATTTACGGTTAATGATGGTACAGGGAATAGCACGCCTGCTACCATGAGCCTGAATGTGACGGCGGTTAATGATGCTCCTACTTCGGCGGATAACACTGTTACTCTGAACGAAGACAGTACCTACAGTTTCAGTGACACTGACTTTGCTTTTACTGATACTGATGGCGGCACTTTCACATCCATCAAAATTACCAGCCTGCCTACGCCGGGAACTTTACAGCTAGATGGTGTTGCGGTTACTACTAACCAAGTTATCCCCGTAGGGGATATTCCCAAGCTGAGTTTTGCTCCCGTAGCCGATGGGAATGGGATAAATTACGCGAATTTCCAATTTACGGTGAATGATGGTACGGGGGATGGCACGACGCCGAACACCATCACTCTGGATGTGACGCCGGTTAATGACAAACCGAGCTTTACTGCGACTAACCCGGCGCATGTCAGCTTTAATGCGGGGGCACAAAATGTCCAGAATTGGGCGATTTTCAATCCGGGAGCTGCTAATGAAGTGGGGCAAACGGGTACTTATACTGTCAATCCTACCAGTATCACGAACCCAAGTTTATTTGCGGTGCCTCCGGCTATTGATGCTAATGGCAATCTGAGCTATACTCCGGCGCCTGGGGTTTCTGGCACTTCTGATTTTCAGGTGGTGGTTCAGGATAACGGTGGGACTGCTAATGGTGGGGTGGATACTTCTGACCTGCAAACTTTCACTATCACAGTTCACCCAGCGGATGCGCCTGTAAATAATGCTCCCAGCTTCACGGGGAATGCAACTCTGACTCCCCCGGTGGCGCAAGACAGTACCGACCCACCCTCGATGATGGTGAGCAATCTGTTTGGGGGTTTGTTCAGCGACCCAGATACTGGGGACAGTCTGGGGGGTATTGCTGTGGTTGGTAATGGTGCTGATCCAGTGACGGAAGGGAGTTGGCAATATTCTCCAGATGGTATCAACTGGTTTGATATCGGTACGGTGGGGGATGGCGCGAATGCTCTGGCGCTGTCGGCAACCAGTTTTATCCGGTTTTTGCCTGTCCCTGGCTACAATGGCACGCCACAGCCTTTGACGGTGCGTGCTGTGGATAATACTTACGGTGGTGGTTTTTCTGGTTTGAACCGGGTCAATATCGATACTTCCAATCCTGGGGGTAATAGTCCGATCGCTGGGAGTACGAATAGCATCACTACCAGTGTGGCGGTGTATATTGATGGCACGGATGATGACGACAACCTTAGTGGGGGTGATGGCAATGATGCCATTACCGGTGGACCGGGGAATGACACCCTCACAGGTAATGATGGGGATGATGCTGTTGATGGCGGTGATGGTCAAGATACTATCGCTGGTGGACCTGGTGATGACAGCCTCAGCGGCAGCAATGATAATGACACGATCGCCGGTGGCGATAATAACGATACTATTTCCGGCGGTAATGGGGATGACAGCCTAGATGGTGGCATTGGGGATGACAGCCTCACTGGCGGTGATGGTGATGATACCCTCACTGGCGGTGGCGGTGCGGACACCCTCTCTGGGGGCAATAACGATGATGTTTATGTGGTTGACCTTGGTAATGCTCCCGGTACTGTCATCAGTGATGCTAGCGGTAATGACAAGTTGGTTTTGACTGGCGGCACTCTGACGCTGGATGATCCACCGGGTGTTCCGGTTATCCGCCAGGACAACAATCTGGTGGTTGACCTGAATGGCAATGGGGTTCAGGATGATGATGTTGATATTGTGATTGTGGACTTTTTCGACCCAGAGGGGGGTCCTGGTTCTGGTTTTATTGAGGAGTTGGGGAATCTGTCGGGGACTGAGGTGGTGAACTCCCTGGGGAATACTACTCCCCCACCACCACCACCGCCAGAGGAAGAGCCAGGGACTGGGGTGGTGACTCCGGCGAATCCTATAGCCACTGCTAACGACTCCCAAGCGAGTCCAGATATTGTGGCTCCAGAGATGGACTGCACTTGTCCGACGATTCCGCCACCACCCACGGTTTCTTATGATGTGCCGCCGATGGACCCGCTGCTGGTGGGGGATGATGTGCTGTTTGGTAATGGTGGCGGCGATGAGCTATGTGGTTATACCGGTAATGATTACCTGCAAGGCAATAGCGGTGGTGATACCATCATTGGTGGCAATGGCAGCGAAGAGCCGATCGGGGCCAGTGGGGACCAAGATGTTATCTTTGGCAATCCCGGTAATGACATCCTCCAAGGCAGTGAGGGTAAGGATATTATCTATGGCGGTCAGGATGATGATATCGTTCACGGTGGCAAGGATGACGACCTGATTTATGGGGACCGTGGCAGTGACACCCTCATGGGAGACCAGGGTAATGATGTCATGTTCGGTGGCCCTGGCGAACCAGAACTGGCAGACCAAGACGCCACGGACTACCTCTATGGCGGTGCGGGAGATGATTTCCTTTCTGGCAACCAGGGAGATGATTTCCTCTCTGGCGGTGTGGGGAATGATACTATCTACGGTGGCCAGAATAATGATATTGCTCGCGGCGAGGAGGGTAATGATTTACTCTTTGGCGATAAGGGCAATGATACTTTCTGTGGCGGCAATGGGGATGATACTCTCTATGGTGGTACTGGTAGTGATATCGGTATCGGCGATAGTGGGGAACAGGATAAACTCCTCGGCGGTGCTGGCAATGATTTAATCAACGGTAATGAAGGGAACGATAGCATCTGCGGCGGGGATGGTAATGATACCATTTACGGCGGCAAGGACGATGACTTGATTGAGGCTCATGCCGGTGATGATTTGATTTTGGGAGATTTGGGTAATGATACGCTTATCGGTGGGTCTGGCAGCGATACTTTTGTGTTGCGTGCGGGCGCTGGCAGCGATATTATTATCGATTTCACCGATGGGGTGGATTTCTTGAGGTTAAGCGGTGGTTTGACTGTGGCTGACCTGACCATCACCGGTGATGCCAACGCTACTTTAATCAAGTTCGGCGACGAACTGTTAGCTACTCTTGGTGGGGTAAATTTCTCGTTGATTAATGAGACTGATTTCTCCCTGGTCTAGCTACCTTTACTGGCATAGCATTTGGGATTTACTTCCCAATGCTATGCCATTTTTGGCTAAAGCCCAACTACAAAACTTCTTTTGGGCTGAACGCCAAGGATTTAAACAAGTTCGGAGTTGGGCTTTAGCCATCCTGAATAGGTTGTCTTTTTTTTGGGTTAAAGCCCAACTACAAACCTCAGTATATTTAAGTGGGTTTTTCAAAATTTTAGACTGATTCAGATTAAATTTTGTGATAATATTATGATGTTAATATTATCACAAAATTATGCAAATTATATGTAATCAGTTGCAAATTGCTGGTTAATTATCAAAAAATCAACAAGGGTTAAAAAATCACTGTAGGGTGGGGCAGAAGGAGGAAAGATCGGGTAGATTGTACAATGGGGGGACAAAGCAATCAAAACAAGCTGGTGACGGGGGGATGGGGGGGGATGGAGAAAAACTACAGAGGCACTGCAGGCACAGAGGAAACAGAGGAAGCAAAATGCAAAGTCTGGAAGCGGCAACTATCTACTGCCCTAACTACAACTGTCAAACTCCCAACCCGGAAACGCACAAGTTTTGTCATAAATGCCGCACCCCTTTGCCAAAACGCTTCCTGCGGGCTCTGGGAGCGGCGGTGGACAAGTATCGTCCAGGAGAAAAAATCGCCCAGAGGTATGTAGTGAAGGGCGATCGGGTGCTGCTGGATACGAAACCAGGTTTTTTGCCGGAAATCACCGAAGATATTCCCGCTCACATCCTCCCCTATCTGAGACTATTCCCCTATCGCCTGCATATTCCCCAAGCCTATGGCTATCTCCTAGAGGACAAAAATGCTTCTGGACAACAGGGCCAAATCTGGCTCCTGGAGCAAGCCCCGATTTTCCCGGACTTCACGGAAAATACTGCACCACAAGCGGGTCAACTGATGCCGACTTTAATGGATATGTGGCGGGACGCTGCACCGATACGGCAGTTAAACTGGCTGTGGCAAATTGCCCAACTGTGGCAACCTTGCACCGATGAAGGGGTGGCGGGTTCTTTTTTGACTCTGGGACTATTGCGGGTGGATGGGCCGATTTTGCGTTTGCTAGAGCTACCTCTGGATACCAAGACGCCGCAGATTTCCCAACTGGGTTCGGTATGGTCGAAATTGATTCCCACGGCGCAACCGCTGGTGACTCCTTACCTGGAAAAACTCTGCGAGCAGCTCACTAACGGGGAAGTGACAGAGAGTCAACAGTTAATGACGTTGCTCGATCGGGGAATGGCTTTATGCGCTACGGGACAATCTCGCACGTACTCGGTGGCGACGCGCACGGATACGGGACCGTCTCGCTCTCGGAATGAGGATGCTTGTTTCCCGCTGTCGAATTCTGTCACTAGGAGCGGGCCGGGAAAGGAATCTTTGGCGATCGTCTGTGATGGTATTGGTGGTCACGAAGGGGGTAATGTCGCCTCGCAATTGGCGATCGAAGCGGTGCAAAAACACCTGCAGCAGAGATACTCCCCAGAGGCCAATTTTCACCCTGATTCTCTCATCCGCGAGCTAGAAATCGCCACCGCTGCGGCTAATGACCTGATTTGCCAGAAAAACGACGCCCAAAATAAACAGGGACGCCAGCGCATGGGCACCACTTTGGTAATGTCTCTGGCGCATGGTCACGAAATCTACCTCACCCATGTAGGCGACTCCCGCGCCTATTGGATCACAACCACCGGTTGCCGTCAAGTCACCCTCGATGATGATTTGGCATCCCGAGAGGTGCGATTGGGTTATGCTCTGTATCGAGACGCCCTGCACCAAGCGGCATCCGGTTCTTTGGTGCAGGCTCTGGGAATGGGGCCATCAAGCAATCTCCACCCCACCGTAGGCCGATTTACGGTAGATGAAGATTCCCTACTGCTGCTATGTTCCGACGGTTTGAGCGATAACGATCGCATCGACCAATACTGGGAAAGGTCAATCTTGCCCGCCTTAGATGGCAAGCTGTCCCTAGAAGAGGCAGTAACGCGGCTGATTGATTTGGGCAATTACTACAATGGCCACGATAATGTCACCGTGGCCCTGATTCGCTGCCAGGTGCAGCCGCAACCCCAAACTACTGTCACCCCAGCGGCGATGCTGGCCTTGTTAAATGATGTGCCGACAGCAATGATGCCACCAATGGCCGGAGCTGATGAAGATACAATGCAGCCTGCAACGATCGGGTTGCCATCTGCTGCCCCAACCCAAGTGGCGAAACCCCCGAGGCAGTCAACTTCTGCGCTGGTGTGGCTGGGAGTTATCTTGGTCCTGCTGTTGGGAATGGGAGCGGCAGCATTTGGGTTCAAAGACCCAATCATCGAGTATTTAAAAGCTCAGGGGATAAATATGCCTGGGATAGACGTGGAGACAAACCCAAATCCCTCCCCTGACGCGAGTACACCACCGGAGCCAGTGGCTTCTGTGGCACCGACAACTACTCCCACCCCCCAACCCCCCACCCCGCCAATTCCCAAAGAGGGTGATTTTGCCGTGGTAGAAAAGCCCGATGTGGTCTGGCGCGACCAACCAGCGACCACCGGCAAGACTGCTAACATTGCCCCTAATACGATCGTCCAGGTAGCCGCGATTTCGCCACTAAATGAGGGAGAAACTGTCTGGGTGCGGCTGCAAGATTGCACCTCTGGGGGTAGTACCAATAATAAAGTAGGTTGGATTCCCGCCGAAACCTGGTCAAAATTGCTCCGGCCAATTTCTAACCCCTCTCCCCAACAGCAGGGTAGTTGTCAACCCAAATCCGCATCACCATCAACGGTAACGCCTTCGCCATCCCCGTCGGCGGAAAAACCGGGTTCCCGTTCCCCAAACTAGGGGCTCGTATTTGACGGAGGAAATCCGCAAGAAACCCGGTTTCTAACGGGATCCTCCAAGTGATAAGTGACACAGGAGAAAGGACAAAGAACAAATTTACTGGCGGATTGAGGTTCCTGCAAGCTAGAATTCAGGGTAAAATCGGCGTTTTGGAAAAAAATGATGCCTTTTACTCGTTCTCGCAGCCTTGTAGCAGCTTGCGCTCTGGTTTTGTTACTTTTCTTAACAAGTTGTGGCGGGGGAAAGTCTCAGCCTTCCCGGTGGGATAATGCTCAGCAGCAGACTACTTCTCGGCCCACCGCTAAGCCGACGACGAAGCCCCAATCTGGGGGTAAATTTAATAAATTCTTCCCTTCTGCTAGTGGCGAATACCAGTTAGTATTCGCTCAAGAAAAAACCGGCTTTGCGGAAGCGAAGTTGAAAAAAGGTGGTCAGGAAGTGGCAACCCTATCGATTAACGATGTGGCCAATAACGCCAGTGCCGTGAATAAATTCAAGCAAAGTGCGAAAAAAATCGGGAGTTATCCGGCGGTAAACCAGGGGAGTACCATTACAGCAATTCTGGTAGGTAATCGCTACCAGGTGAAGGCGATATCCAAGGGAGCCTCGTTTACGGCTGCCGATCGAGAACAGTGGCTGCAAAAATTTAAACTTAGCGGTCTATCCAGCCTCAAATAACCATCATCCGCTCGCCATCTAGGCAATAATCCCACAAAAACTCATTAAAAAAAGGAGCCTTGAAAAGTGGCTAAATCGATTTTTGAGTTGGTAGATGCCCTACCAGCAGATAATATGACCGTCAAAACCTTGCGCGCCCTGGATTTTGTGGTGCCGGGGCAGTGGGAAAATATCATCGGCTTTGACAACACAATTCGGGTTGTCACTGGGTTTGACGATGAGGATTTGATTCAGCAGGTAGGAGAGCGAGCCATTGCTCTGTATAACGACAAATCCCAAGGCTATCAGCGAGCTATGTGGCTGTACCAAACGGTGGATAACTTCGATAGCGCCTTGGGAGCAGCCGCTTTGGCGAACCGAGTGGGTGAGAGTATCCCCCTGTTGGGCTTCTTAAACCGGGTGACTCCGAAGCCAGACAAAGCTCAAACGATCGACTTGGCCATCAAAGTGGTGGTAGAGTTATTGGCCTTCTGCCAAATTAACGGCATTCCGGGGGACAGCATCGGTGATTTTGTCGGCTCTCTGGCAGACTATGGCGGCGAATCTCTGATGCGTCTGGCGGCTCTGGTGTCCATTGATGGTTTGTTGCCCCTCGGACCGGATTTCATCCAAAAGGTCCTTGATACGATTGGTGGTCTCAGCACTGGTGATTTGGAGGCCAACCCAGTTTTTGGCAGTATCAGCGAAGCTATTCCCGGAGGAAGTACCTCGGGCAAGTTGGGCTTTATTGGCGAGGCAGTTGGTTCGGTGTCTGGGTGGATGGGCGATTTTGTGGCCGATCGGGGTTTATCCCCAGCACTGATTATGAACAACCTCAAAGGTTTTATCGAATTCAGCGACGATAAGCTGGACTATGTGGCGGCGTTCCTAGATATGACCACCAACTACTACGAGCATACCGGGACGCAAACTCTGGCCCGCCGCTTGCTGGAACGGGCAATGGCGGAGATTTAATTTGGGTCATTAGTCATTTGTCCAAAGTCACTTGTCCCTTGACTGACGGACTTTTGGACAAATGACTTGGGACTTGGGACTTGAGACTTGGGATTAGTGTAAGATTGATTCCAGGTTGATGGCGATGCTCCCGATCGGGTTGTTTTCTGTACATCGCCATCAACCCCAGTCCTTCTCCGTGCCCTCACCCCCAACCCCCAAAGGGGGGCGGGGGGTAGGACAAGGGGAGAGGAGCGAAAAATAAATAATTAATCTCACCCCAAGCGCGTTCATGGCTGAAGACAAAACCCCAGCAGAAGCAAAGACCGCCCAAGCTCCCCCTGCGGAGAGCGCCAAAGCTGCCGAAAAAAAAGCTAAGCCCCCAGCATTAGAGGAAAAGCCTTTTGCCGACTTCATCCATCAGGACTATTTGCCTGCGCTCAAGAAGGCTTTGAGCAATCAAGGGATCGAGGATCTGGAGGTGACTTTGCAAAAGCAAAAGTTGCCGATGGCCGGTAATGGGTCAAACTCGGAGTGTTGGCAAGTGATTGGCAAGTGGCTGGCGGGCAAACGTCAGTTTAATGTCTATTTTCCCAAAGCTGATATTCAAGGCCAGAGGGCTTTTTCCTGCTCTAGTTGGGGGGCAAAGCCCAGCACGATCGAACCGTTTTTAATCGACGAACGTAAAATTACCCTGGAATTGTTGGTTTTTGGAGTCATCCAGCGTTTGAACGCTCAAAAGTGGCTGGCTCCCAATTAATGAACAATGGAGGCACCGGAGCGCTATTTGCTCTTTGTGCCTCTTTATTCTCTTTTTTGTCTAAATCAATCCTAGCAGAAATATAAAACTATTGAAAAATAATTTAAGCGTCAATGCTACGATAAAAATGTTAATTGATACTACAAAAATGAAGGTAATTATTCCCAATAAAAATAAGTTAAATCTATGAATATCAGGGGCAATTAGATTTTTTCTATAAGCAATTTTTGTTTGATTATTTAGATAATTTTCTACAAATTTCTGGCCTGATTTAACATGAGGAAAATAAACGACTATTGGGTCGTATTTTTGGGTTCTGATGATTAAACCATTGGGGGCACAAGAAATATTAGTAATTGTCTTTAAGTTGAAAATAAATATTTTTTGCGCTAGGGGATTAAAGGGGGGAAACCCAAAGCAAGCTAGGTATTTTTCTGTGAGAAGTAAGGCGGCTAGCTCACCCTTGTATTCGACGCTAGTGGCGCCGATAACCAGGCCGTAAGCGGGAGCAAAATTGAGGTAGGATTTGGCCAGCTTGGGAATCAGGTAGTAATAAGCGAGATTTAATTTGCCCTGGGGGGGAAATACTCCCACTGCGTAGAGCAAATTCTCCGCTTCTTCTGGGGTAGCGGAGAATTCTAGCGATAGGGATGATTCGGGGGGCGGTTCTGGTGGGGATGGGAGGGGTTTTTTGCTGGTTTGGCGCTGCCTGATGTTGGGCCGTGAGTCAAGGTTGGGTTTGGCCTGGGTCGCAGAGGGGGCGGAAAGCTGGGGTGTGGAGCCAACCTGAACTTGAGTGGGAGAACCAAGGTTAAATTCTTCCTCCCAATTGGGGGAGGAGCTGCCAGCGGCAAGACCTGCCACTGTCAGGGATTGAATGGATGGGGCGCCCAAGGCGATCGTCCCTTGATGGATGAAAGGGGCGAAGATTTTTTGGCTGGGAACTTTGGCGGCTGACAAGGTGACATACAGATGTCCGTTGGTCAACTTGACAGTCGCCGTGATGCCTTTTGGCTGTAATGAGCGGTTAATCAGCGCCGCGATCGCTTCCGCATCTCCCTGTTTGGCCAGGTTCAGGATTTGAGGCTTAGTCATTTATTGCCCCTTGATCAGCGCCATTTGCTCGGCGAATAGAGCGTATGCCTCATACCGCCCGATTCGGTCTTGAGCAATATCATATCTGGAGTCTTCCGGCGGCACCTTGGCCATCTCCTGACTCGCTTCACGCCAGAGAGTGGCAATCTGTTGCCAATCATCGGCTGATTCTGCCTGCTGGGTCTGTTCCCAGGCTTGATTGGCTTTTCTCACAGCCTGAATCAATTCCACAGAGGTTTGCCCTGTGGTGGGGGTGGTGGCTGGAGCAGCGGCTGTGGGTGTTGCCGCTGGAGTCGGTGGTGGCGCAGGAGTCGCCGTCGCCGTCGCTGTGGGTGTTGCCGCTGGAGTCGGTGGTGGCGCAGGAGTCGCCGTCGCCGTCGCTGTGGGTGTTGCCGCTGGAGTCGGTGGTGAAGCAGGAGTCACCGCCGCCGTCGCTGTGGGTGTTGCTGCCGGAGTCGGCGTTGAGTCTGGTGGGGTTTCGGCGCCTTCTTGGGGCAAAAAGGGCAAGTAAGAACGCAAACCGGGGAGGAAAAAGAAGGCCGCGCCACCAAGAGCGAGGAGCAGCAGGAGCAACAGCAGTAGCACTAGGGGCAATTGGCTTTTGGATTTTGGCTTCTGCGGCTTTTCTTTGTCGGCGATGTCATCGTCGTTGTCTTCTTGGTATTCGTCGCCGTCTTCTTCGTCTTCTACATCATCATCCAGGGGCATGTCATCGTCAAAGGGCATATCCTCATCCCCTTCGGGGTTGTGATATTCGTCTTGACTCATCTGCTCTGCCGCATCGATAATTTCATCGGGAGGGTTCTCTAGATCTACTGTTTCCTGCCATGAGGTGGCTTTACTGCCCTTCTGACGACCGCCAATTTTGGCATTAGAGATGCCATCAATTCCTAAGCTGACGAGGGCAGCGTGTAGGAAGGGGACGATCGTTCCAGCATGGGGGACTTCCTCGGACTCAACCAAGAGGAGGAGAGAGCCATTGCTGACACGGGCTTGGGAGGTGAGTCCTTGGGGTTCGATAATATGGTTGATGACGGCGGCGATCGCCTTTGGATCACCCTGTCTGGCGTCTTCCTTGAGATGCGTAGGTGCGTTAGCTAGGGTCATGGGGTAGTGCAGATGTTTGAATAATCTTAGATTTGAGAATACCCACTTTCTGCGAGTAAGTCCAAAGGTCATTCGTCCAAAGGTGATCGGACAAGTGACTAGGGACAAGTGACTAGGGATAAATGGGCTCCGTCAGGGAGGCGGCTGGGTGTAGCACCAAGCCCCTCAAGGCTGCCTTTGGTTCCCCTCTAATCTACAACCTTTAGTAAGCCTTGGCGCAGACCATCAAAAACCCGATCGATGTGAGAGCGATCGGTGGCGCTGAGGGCATCCTTAGATAGCAGCGCTGACATGAACATTTGCTGATCGGCCCGGGTGATGCAGCGAGTGGCAAAAATGCGGTTGACTATTTGCTCAATACCGCGTTCCGGTAGATGCGTATTCACGTACATGAGATCCCAACAAAGTCCCTATCCATCCAGTTGTGCAATGTGCTTTCCTGTCCAATGCGGTGTTTATGTCTGATTGGCGAACCGAATGCCAAGACTTACTCCCCTTTGTCAGGTGAGAAAGCACAATTCTACATCCATAATACCCCTTCCCCCCGGGCAAGCTGAGTGGCTAGCCCCCACAGGGGTTAGACTTTTTTCGTCCCACCCTGGTTTTAGTTGGCCCCACACATGATGGTCACAGAATCACCCACGGGCTGTATCCCGCCAGCTACACCCCCCAAGCCGCCATCTTGGGGGCAGAGTCAAACCCTGAGTGATCCATTATTCACCAGCGCATAGCTCCACTAGACTGGCATGGCCACAGACCGCTACCGTTCTTCAGTTGGCACCGGTATTGAGCATTTTGATCACCCGTGCGTCCAGTTTCCGCGCCACTTCGGGGGCTGGTATCACCGGGGTTTCCTCGTTGAGATACATCACAAACACAAACGCCCCCACCACATCCCGGCGAAAGGCAATAATGTCCAACCGCGCTGGTACTCCTTCGAGATCCACATCTAAGCTAACGCCGCCCACGCTATTGCCGATATTATTTAGGTTGGTTAAAGGTTGCTGGCGCTTGATTTCTGTCTGTCCGAGTCCCTCGGTGAGTAAGGCTTGAAGGACTTCCGGTTGATTCAAGGTGCGATCGAAGTCTTGCTGTTCAGCGGCGGATTGAATCTGAGTGGTAATACCCATGACCAGCTCAAAGTTGTTGGCATCCATAAAAGCAAAGACGCTGGCCACCTTAAAATCTTCTTGGGTGAGATCTTGGCGGAGCTGTTCGAGATCCGTCGGTGGCATCGCTTCAAAACTGTTGGGCAAATCCTGTAGAGTCAGAACTAAATCGGAAAAATTCGTTGTTTGCGCTAGTAGGTTGATGCGGGGAGATTGTCCCGGTTCACTGGTCTGGAACGCTTCTAGCTGAGCTGCCGCAGGCGTCTGAGCGAGGAGCGCCACGCTCAACAGGCAGACTGGAACAAACGGCATTTTCTGGAGCATTAGTCAAAAATCCTTTTCCCCTGCGGGGAAGCTAGAGTCGGGTTCACTCCATCATAGGCGAAGCCAACCCTCGGTTTCCGATCTCACCGACGCGATCGGATCCACCCTAGTGCCTTTCCCCAGAGGGTGGATGGGGGGATTATGCGGTTTGATATCAAGTCCGGGGACATCCCAAGCTGGTTTTTTCAGGCAGTTCTCCCCTGCCAAAGTGCTAAAGTGCCCCATTATTTATTCCCCAACGAAGCCATCGGACTTGATATGAGGTCAACAGTGGGAGGCAATATTCTTCCCCATCTTCCCACCCTTCCTCACCTTCCCCACCCGTTCCCCCACCAGATGCGAGCAAAAATCCTGCCCATCATCGTCACCATTTCACAAATTGCCCCCAGAGAATTCGCTATACCATCCCGTTTCAGCCTAAAATCTTAAAATACTGTAAACTTCCCCCAAGCCTGCGCAAACCTATCAATCCCACAATCACTATGGCTATTGGCTACGTTGCCTTGGTTCTTCACGCCCATTTGCCCTTCGTCCGGCACCCAGAAAGCGACTACGTTCTAGAAGAAGAATGGCTTTATGAAGCCATCACCGAAACATACATTCCATTATTGAAGGTATTTGAAGGATTAAAACGGGACGGCATTGATTTCAAAATCACCATGAGCATGACCCCGCCCCTGGTGTCTATGCTCCGTGACCCCCTACTGCAAGAGCGGTACGACCAACACCTCGCTAAACTCGAGGAGCTGACCGCCCAAGAAATTGAACACAACGAACATAACGGCCACATCCGCTACCTGGCAGAGCATTACGCCACCGAGTTTCGCGAAGCCCGGGAAATCTGGGAGCGCTATCAATGCGACCTGGTAACAGCTTTTAAGCAATTCCAAGATAGTAATAACCTGGAAATCATCACCTGCGGTGCCACCCACGGCTATTTACCGCTGATGAAGATGTACCCCCAATCAGTCTGGGCGCAACTCCAGGTCGCCTGTCAGCACTACGAAGAAAACTTTGGCCGTCCACCCAAGGGGATCTGGTTGCCGGAATGTGCCTACTATGAAGGATTGGAAAGGATGGTGGCGGATGTGGGGTTGCGCTACTTCCTCACGGACGGTCATGGGATCCTTTACGCTCGTCCCCGTCCCCGTTTTGGTGGCTACGCTCCCATCTTCACCGAAACTGGTGTGGCGGTTTTTGGCCGAGACCACGAATCCTCCCAGCAGGTCTGGTCTAGTGAAGTAGGATATCCTGGTGCGGCAGAATACCGGGAATTTTACAAAGATTTGGGGTGGGAAGCAGAATACGAATACATTAAACCCTACATCATGCCCAACGGCCAGCGGAAAAACACTGGCATTAAGTACCACAAAATTACTGGTCGCGGCTTGGGGTTAGGTGACAAGCAGCTATATGACCCCTACTGGGCACGAGAAAAAGCGGCGGAACATGCGGGGAATTTCATGTTTAACCGATCGCGCCAAGTCGAACACCTCTACGGCATCATGCAGCGCCCCCCCATCATCGTTTCTCCCTACGACGCCGAGCTATTCGGTCACTGGTGGTATGAAGGCCCCTGGTTCATCGATTATCTATTCCGCAAGTCCTGGTACGACCAAGGCAGCTATCAGATGACCCACTTAGCAGACTATCTGCGCGCTCATCCCACCCAGCAAGTCTGCCGTCCCTCTCAGTCTAGCTGGGGTTACAAAGGATTCCACGAATACTGGCTCAATGAAACCAACACCTGGATTTACCCCCACCTGCACAAAGCCACAGAACGGATGATCGAGCTAAGCAAGCGGGACCCAGCAGACGAATTAGAAGAGCGCGCCCTCAATCAAGCCGCCCGCGAATTGTTGTTGGCACAATCTTCCGACTGGGCCTTTATTATGCGCACCGGCACAATGGTTCCTTATGCCGTGCGGCGAACCCGTTCTCACCTGATGCGGTTCTACAAACTGTTTGAAGACATCAACGTCGGGAAAATCGACTCCGGCTGGCTGGAAAAAGTCCAGGCTATTGATAACATCTTCCCCAACATCAACTACCGCGTCTATCGCCCCCTCTAATCGCTTCACCATCCGATAGATAATTATTATTCCTAACGGTTGGCAGGTCACTGTCAACCGTTATCTATTCAGCCCCACCACCCCATACCCATATGCTAAACTCTAGATAACTGTTCTAACTTAACTACAATGAAACGTGACCATGTACTGGCAATTTTAGCCGCTCACCGCGACCAGTTAACCGCCTTGGGCGTAAAATCATTAAACCTATTCGGTTCCGTCGCCCGGGATGAAGCCGGCCCCGACAGTGATGTTGACTTTTTAGTAGAGTTTGATCGACCAGGCGGTCTCTTTCAACTGTTCCGCGTCCAATACTACTTAGAGGATATCTTGGGTTGTGAGGTAGATTTGGGTACCGAAGCCGCTTTGAGAAAACATTTGCGCGAACCAGTATTAAAGGAGGTTATCCGTGCCTTATAGAGAATGGCCTCTCAGGATTCAAGATATCATCGAAGCTGTGGAACCGTTTATTATTCCCCCAAGGCAGCACAACCATTAGCGAAAATCCCCATCCCATTTGTACCGATTAAATCTGCAGTTAAGACCACCGTCCCATCCGCTGCCAAAGTCCATCCAGTCGCTTCGACAATACGCGGGTTGACCATGACTTGACCCTGATTAATTGACACAGGATTTTCTCCTATGGGTCTTTCACTCTCTCTCTCCCTGGCCCACTCCACCACTGACGCCCCGCTGGTCATCGCTTCAAACGGAGTCGGCGGCAACCCCCCCCTCCCGGTAATTGTAAATTCGCTCTCTTTACCCTTATTACAAGGGTCGCGCCCCATTAAACTCGCCGCATCAATGAAATTTGCCGGTAAATTCACCAAACCAGAACTAGGGTCAACTTCTGGGGTGTTGATTTCCACGCTACCGCTGAATTCCGCACCCAGTTGAGAACTAGCGGTGATATCGCTAAAAGCAGTGGTTTCATTCCGGAATTGAGTGCCGAAAATACCCCGCGCATTCACCACCACCCGTCCCCCGAAGCTATCTTCCGCATTGGCGGATATATCGCTATTTTCCAAAGCCACTAAATTCGTCGTGTTAATAGTGATGTTGCCCCCCGTAGCATCGCCACTAGCATCCGTAGTAATACCACTTCCCCGCCGTAATATAATATCCCCACCATTGAGGCTAATATTTCCCTGACCGCCAATAGTATTAGCACTGAGAAAGGCTTGGTCAGCCAAAAATATAGAATTAGCTGCAATTTGAATATTCCCCGCCGTACCAACACCAAAACTACTCGCACTCAGAAAGGCTTGGTTAGTCAGAGAAAAAGACTCAGCCGCAATATTGATATTCCCACCATCACCACTGGCAAAAATTCCCACAGTAGTAACAGCAGCACTAGCGCTCTGATGACTCCCCACCCCGTCAAAAATAACCCTATCTTTAGCAGCAATATTAATATTACCAGCATTTCCGTCTCCTTGAGTGCTAGCAATCAGTTCCCCACCATTGCTCACCACCAGGGAGCCAGTGGTAATCTCAATATCACCGCCATTTCCCACTGCATCCTCACTGACTCGGCTAGCCACACTGCTGGAAAATCTCATAAAGCTGGCTTCCTGACTGAAAAATTGCGCCGAATCTAATTCCTCATCTTCTTCGGAAAAATCGATAAATTCCTGGTTACTCACCCCATCAACCACCACTTTATCTCTGGCGGTAATTATCAACTGACCACCATCCCCCTGGCCAAAGGTACTGGTGGTGATGGTGCCACCATTTCTGACTATCAGCGCTCCAGTTTCAATCTCGATATTGCCCCCCAC
Organism: Oscillatoriaceae cyanobacterium M33_DOE_052; assembly: GCA_015296065.1. Taxonomy (GTDB): domain Bacteria; phylum Cyanobacteriota; class Cyanobacteriia; order Cyanobacteriales; family Laspinemataceae; genus Koinonema. The sequence goes on from DVDU01000071.1 coordinate 25,806, forward strand.
TCCTACCCCGGTATCGCCAACGTTTGCAAAAATACCTCCCAAATTGGCTGGTCCTACACCATCCAAAATTACGTTATCTTTAGCCTTAATTAAAATATCGCCGCCGTTGCCCGTGCCATTAGTCCCAGTATTAATTTGTGCCCCGTTGGTGACGGAAAGAGAGCCAGTTGTGATTTCAATATTGCCAGCGCTGCCTTCGGCGCCATCTTCCACATCCGCTTGAATTTCTGTGGGGAGTGAAAACTCTTCCCTAACGCCATCTAACACTACAGAATCCCGGGCGTTAATTATAATGTTACCAGCATTGCCAATCCCCCTGTTTTCCACTTGAATATAAGCGCCGTTTAGAAGAGTGAGAGAGCCTGTGGTGATATTTACATCTCCTCCTTGACCTTCTCCATCTCTACCCACAGAGCTAAAGATCCCAGTGAGAAAACTCGTATTTCCTCCGTCAATGAGGATACTATCACGAGCCGTAATATTAATGTTACCGCCATTACCAGCGCCAAAAGTCTCTGCATTGATTGCGCTAACTCTAGTAATGACCAGGGAACCCACATCTAGATTAATATCCCCAGCATTGCCCACCCACAGGGTGGAGGCATCTAATTGGGCACCATTTGTGAGGGTGAGAGCATTAGCAGTAATATTAATGCCACTGGTGGCACCAAAACTGCCGAGTTCCACGCGACTGTAAGCACTGCCATTATCAAAAACTATCTCCCCACTAGCGTTAATATTAACACTTCCTGCAGCTCCATCTCCAAAAACCAGACTAGCACTAATCTCTCCGCCGTTGGTAGCAAATAGAGACCGGGTGTGAATATTGACACTGCCGCTATTGCCCCTACTACCTCCGCGTAGGTCGCTGCCAATATACCCTCGGTTATCAATGTTGATGGTATCCCCCACATCGATATTAATATCCCCACCATTGCCTAAACCAAATTTAGTATTGCTTAATACAGCATCATTCCTGACGGTGAGGTTGCCGGTGTTGATGTTGATATTACCGCCGTTACCGGGAGCGAGTATTTCCACGCTGGCTTTGACTTTACCGCTATCAAATAATATGCTGTCTGTGGCAATAATATTGATATGGCCGCCATTGCCAGAGCTAAAAGTCCCGGTGAGTAATTCGGCGCCGCTGGTGACAAATAATGATGTGGTATCAATATTGATGTTGCCCCCATTGCCCAAAGATTCTTCTAAAACTTGATTGGCAATTAAGCTGTTATCACTGATGTTGATATTGCCAGTAGCATTGAGTGTGATATTACCAGCTTGACTGGTGGGGTTGCCTAAGCCAGTATCGATGCCTGCGAGAAGCTGACTACTGCCGGAAATATCTAAATTACTGGCGGTGATGGCGATATTACCGGTGTCGCTACCACGCACATTGATTTCAGCAGCATTGGTGATGGTGATGTCTCTGGGAATAGGGGGGTTATTGCCGATTTCATCGCCAGTTAGAGTAAAGGATATGCCATGAGGAGATAAACTACAGTTGCTACCACATCCGAGATAAATGTTGCCGCCCGGTACTTGCAATTTTGCCCCATCTATGGTAGTGTTTCCCCCAATTAATGCGAGGGTTTGATTGGCTGGGAGTTGCAAGTTAGTGTTTTGGAGCTGAATGCTACCGGGGTTATTACCATATTGCAAGCCGGTAGGCACATTGATGGTGAGGAGGGGAGGTGCTTGGGGGTTATTGGCGCTGTATTCTATACCGTTTTCAAATAACAAGCTGCTGGCAGTTGTCACCAGAAAAGAGCCGCGAATATCTAAACTGGCATTAGGTCCAAAAATAATGCCGTTGGGGTTGAGTAAAAATAGGTTGGCATTGCCTAAAACTCCGAGGGTGCCATTAATTTGGGAGGGGTTGCCGCCAGTAACGCGGTTGATGATGTTTTGGATGGCGTCGGGGTTGGTGAAATAGACGCTGCTACCTGCGCCGATGTTGAATTCTCCAAAGCTGTGAAAGAGGTTGGCGCCGCGAATGGCGCCGCCTTCTATTCTAATAGTTTGGGGTTCTGGGGTGGTGATGGTGCTGGTTTCGGTGCCTAATGTGTTATCGGGGATGATTTGGGCTAATCCGACGGCGGGGATAAGTCCTAATTCCAGCAGATGTAACAGGGGCAAAATTATTATTTTTAAGGATAATTTTCCGCCAGTATGATCTGCTGGTTTTTGCCAGTTCCAAAAAACCTTAAGCATTTTTCACCACCCTAAATGTTCCACCCCAGGGATGACTGGGTTTGAAACTACAATTTACTCCATCACTAGGGCATTTTGTCAAGGGTTATTACAGGTTTTTGGTGGAGTAATTGCCAAGTCTGAGCTGGTTTTGGGGGCAGTGGCGGTGAGGGTAATGGCGCCATCAGCGCCTACTGTCCAGCCGGTGGCTTCGACGATCTGGGTTTCCTGGTCTTCCTCTCCCCTGCTCCCCTGCTCCCTTGCCCCCCTGCTCCCTTGTTCCCCTGCGCCTCCACTCCCCATTGGTGTTGCCCAACTGAGGTCCGTGGCGGCGGGGTTGATGGCTTCAAAGGGGGTGGGGGGTAAGCCACCGCGCCCGGTGATGATGAATTCGCTATCTTTGCGTTTGGCGCAAGGGTTGTTGGCGATGAGGCTGGCGGCGTCGATCGGGTTTTGAGACAGGGGGACTAACCCGGCGCTGGGGTCCACTTCGGGGGTGCTGATGACTACGCTGCCGCTGAATTGGGGACCGAGTTGGGAGGTGGCGGTGATGTCGCTCAGGGGGGTGGTGCTGCTGCGAAATGCGGTGCCAAAGATACCGGTGGCGTTGATGATGACTCGTCCGCCGAAGCTGTCTTCGGCGTTGGCGGAGATGTCGCTGTTTTCTAGGGCGATGAGGTTGCTGGTGTTAAAGGTGATGTTACCACCGGTGGCGGTGCCTTGGGCGTTGGTGGTGATTTGACTGTTGTTTCGCAAGATGAGGTCAAGGGCTTGCACCGTAATATCGCCCTGTCCGGCTGTGGTATCAGCAGTTATGGCCGCCATGCTATCTAAGAAAATAGAATCAGCTTGCAAATCAATATTGCCAGCTTTACCGGTGCCGAGACTGTTGGAATTCAGACGAGCGCCGTTGCTTAGGCGCAAGATACCGGCATTAATTTCGATCGTCCCGCCCGCTCCGGTGGCTCTCTCTGCTACTTGGGTGGCTAACTCGCCGCTGCTTGAGGTGGGGCCGAGACCTTCAAAAATGGCGGTATCTCGGACATTAACGGCGATCGTCCCTGCATTCCCACCGCCTTCCGTGCTGGTACTCAACGAGGCTCCTTGAGTCACATCCAGGGTATTGGCGGAGATTTCAATTCTCCCGCCATCACCTATTCCAGCGGCGATACTGAAGGCCCCAGCGCTTTGCCCCCTGATGTTGGTGCCTGCAAACGAGACGCGATCGCGAGCATTGACGGTAATTGTCCCCGCATCTCCCCCGGAAAAAGTGCTAGCACTTACCACCGCCCCACCGGTAACAAACAGAGACCCAGTATTAATATTGATACTCCCCCCATTACCAGATGCCGTTGGGGCAAACAAATTAGGCAAACTGACCCGACTAAACGCCCCCCCTGGCAATCTTTGGATATTGCCATTGGGGTTAATGCCATCAAAAATAACTTGCTCTGTGGCATTAATATTAATACTCCCCGCATCCCCCGTTCCCAGCGTATTAGATTCCAGCGTCGCGCCATTAGTCAGGGAAAGCGTCCTCGTATCAATATTTACACTCCCCCCATCGCCTTCTCCACCCACTCCCACATTGCTTAAAGCTGTACTGGATATATCATCAGTGTAACCGTCGAAACTGATGGAATCGGCATTAATATTGATACTCCCAGCATTGCCTTTACCTATAGTCGTTGCACTCAGGCGCGCTCCATTATTTACCCGCACAGTGCTGGCAGTAATATTGATATTGCCACTATTACCGATGCCGCCCTCCTCTATGGTCACGGCTGCCCCGCTCGGTCTTTTAGCCACATCCCGGAAAAAGTTTCTACTGATACTATCAAACAGCACATCCGTAGCAGTAATATTAATATTGCCACTATTTCCCTCGCCATATATTTCAGAATTAATCCGTCCCCCATTAGAAAAAACAAAATTACCAGTATTGATTGTGATATTCCCACCATTGCCTATGGCTGTCTCTGCCACAGAGCTGAAAATACCACTAAAAATATCTTGATTTTCGCCATCAAAAACTACCCTATCCCTAGCATTCATGTTGATATCACCGGCATTTCCTTCCCCTTCGGTACTGGCAACGATTCGCCCTCCCTCCGTCGCCGTTACCGCATTAGCAGTAATATTAATAGTCCCCGCATTGCCCACGCCACTAGAATAGACGGCGCTAGTAATATAGCTGCCATCACTCAAATTAACTTCTGATGCCGTAATTTCGATATTCCCGGCATCACCCTCGCCAAAAGTATCCGCACCGATGATCGTGTCATTGCTCAAGCTGAGCTGACCAGCATTGATAATGATATTACCACCTTTGCCGCTGCCATTCAGCATTACAGCATTAGAAATCAGACTATCATCGGCCACATTCACACTGTCGCTGACATTAATGATGATATTTCCTGCTTGGGGAACTGCGGTGCTTTCCCCAATGGCGTTGGAGTCATTCCCCGCCCTAATTCTCACCCCATCTAATATTTCTAGATTGGCTGCACTTATATCTATGGTGCCTCCCGGAACAGCGCGCACATTGATTTCAGCACTGTTATTGATAGATATATCTGATTTTTGAATAAGATCAGGAGTTTCGCTGACTGGGAAGCTGACAAAACCGTTAGATTGAGCCGTGAGGGGGACAGTTTGGCTCGGTGCAATGCTGCTGAGATAAACCGTACCACCAGGAACCAGCAATCTGGCACCATCTAAGCTGATCCGCCCCCCAGCTAAACCCAGAGTTTGATTTGGTTGCAGTTCTAATTGGGTTTGCTGCATCTGAATCCCGCCGGGATTACTATTATACTGCAATCCCGTGGGGACATTGATGGTGAGTAGAGGTGGAGCTTGCGGGTTATTGGTGCTAAATTCGATACCGTTTTCAAATAGCAAACTGCTGGCAGTTGTCCCTAGGAATGAACCTCGAATATCTAAACTGGCATTAGGTCCGAAGATAATGCCATTGGGGTTGAGTAAGTATAAATTGGCATTGCCGGATACTCCCAGGGTGCCAAAGATGTTGCTGGGGTTAGCGCCGGTGACACGGTTGATGATATTTTGGATCCCGTCGGGGTTGGTGAAATAGACGCTATTGCCTTCGCCAATGTTGAATTCGCTAAAGCTGTGGAAGAGGTTGGCTCCGCGAATGGCCCCCCCATCAATGGTTTGGACTTGTGGCTCGGTGGTGGTGACTGTAGAGCTTTCCGTCCCTAAAGTATTATCGGGGATGATTTGGGCATTACCACTGCTAGTCCCTAGTGCTAGACTAGCGGGCAAGATGACAGTTAAGGTGCGGTAGATTACGCCCTGAAATTTCCACACATTGGTCATTGGTGTTTTGTCCTTTGTCACTTGTCCTTGGTCCTTTGTCATTTTACCAGGGAGAATGGACTTTTGACCAGGGACAAGTGACAAGGGATAAAAACTAGCTAGCAAGCAAATAAATGGCAAAAATACCTTGGATGAATTTGGCTTTGCGCTTTTCTTTGCGGTAGGAGGAGACGCCGTGGATGACGCCACCAGCGGCGAGAGCGAGGTTGATACCTAAGCCGATCGGGCCGCCCAAAACCCCCACTGCCACTCTCCCAAAAGCGTGCCGTCCAATCAGGTTGAGCAATACCCCAGTGAGCAATCCTTTAGTCAGCTTCACTAAGATAATTCGGGAGACGATCGCCGCCATCAAGCCAGAAACTCCTGCCGTGCCAAATAAAATTCCTTTAATCCCGGCTTTTTTCATGGTATCAGCAGCTACGTTGATTTGATTATTTCTCAGGTCTTCTATGACCTTTTCCCAAAATTCTTCTTTTTCTGTGGCATCCAAAGCATTGTAAACTAAAATTGATATATTTTTGACGATACACCGCATTTTATCCCGGAGCCGATCGTCCTTACCTAATTCTCGCAGCTCATCGAGAAAGCCCTCTTTCTCTTTCTGATAATCTGGGTCAATTTCCAATTTTTCCACAATTTCCAAAATTTGCTTGCGCCACAAGCAAATTATCTGCCATTCTGTAATATTATCCCTTTTTAGCTCAAGTTTTGCCGTGGTTTCTAAAAATTGATAAATTTCTCCGGTCATCACTTCCACAGGCGTAGCCATTGCCACCTCAACATCAAATATTTGCTGACCGACCAGGCGCTTACTATCAGGAGTGAGAGCATCTATGGTATAATAAATACTATTGACGGTGGTGGTGAGGTCTTGCCAAACTTCCGTCGCCGATTGATAACGCTTGTTAGTGGGTCTTTCCACCATTTGATCCAGAATCTCCGCCATTTGCTCCGTGATAGCTTGGGGCAAATAATCCCGCCACACCCAGCAGTCTTCCTGGTTATCTCGCAGTTCAAATGGCGGCATCTGGGTGAGCAAATGTAGGCAGGTGACTCCCAAACTGTAGATATCACTGGCGAAAGTTGCCCGCGAATCTAGCTGCTCTGGCGCCATATATTCAGGACTACCGATAATTGTGCCTTTTTCTACCAAGGCAGTGGCACTCCAAACTTTGGCAGCCCCAAAATCGACTAACACTAGACGTTTATCCCCCTGGCGGCGGATGATATTTTCCGGTTTAATATCCCGGTGAATCACGCCTTTTTCGTGGACGAATTGCAGGAGAGGGAGTAAATCTAGGAGTAACTGGCGGATTTTGGCTTCTGTGAAACAGCCATCATTGACTAATTCTACCGCTAAGTTTTGGCCGTCGATAAATTCTTGGACTAAATATTGAAATCCATCTTGTTCAAAGTGGGATAAAAGCGCGGGAATTTGGGAATGCTGACCTAGTTCGTCTAGGCGGACTGCTTCTCGGTGGAATAATTCGGCGGCTTTTTGGGCATTTTTAGTGCCCAGTTCTTGGGGTAAAAATTGCTTGATAACGCAACGGGTTTTGAGTCGGTCTTCATCCACTGCGAGGAAGGTTTTGCCAAATCCACCTTGTCCTATAGGTTCTAGAGCCCGGTAATGTTCCCGCAGCAGGAGTTTGGCCCCGCAATGCTGGCAAAATTTGGCTCCAGATTGGTTGCGGGGTTTGGTGCATTGGGGATGGAGGCAGTAAGTCATTTGTCAAAAGTCCTTGGTCATTGGTCCTTGGTCATTTGTCCTTGGTCATTTGTCCAAAGATAATTTGTCATTTGTCAAAAGTCCTTGGTCATTTGGAAAAGAAACCGGGTTTCTCTCGATATCTCTCATAATCGCTCCTCGATTTTTCAAAGAAACCCAGTTTCTCGAGTCATCGCTCAGTTAGACGCTTCCCCAAACCGCGCCAACAACTCCGATCGGGATAACTGGGATAAATTCAGTAGCAACTGGGTGCGCTCCATTGCTGGTAGCTGCATCAACGGCGTAATGATGCGGGATAACTCCTCATCCAAAGCCCCAAACCGCGCTGAGAGCAGACTTGCCACGAGCAACCGCTGCCCTTCTAAATTTCCTTCTTCCCGTCCTTCCTGGCGTCCTTCCTGGCGTCCTTCCTGGAAAGTTTCTTCCCGCCAACGCTGGTAAGCTGGTGATAAATTCATAATCAACTCCTTGTCTTCATCATTATTGATATTTTGATTGATTTCCAAGTTGATGCGCCAATTCGCTAAAATCTCCAGGAGCTGGCGATGCTGGGAATTCACCTCTGGAAGTGCTGCCAGTTCTGCCACCGCCTGTTCCTGAGTTGCACCACGTCCTAACACCCTCAGCCACAGGGTATTGGGGTTTACTGGTAGTTGGTTAATCGCCACCAGGGCGGTTTTCAGCAGCTCTGGCAGAAAATAAACTCCTTTGCCCCAGTTCTGCAAATCCTCTTTGGCGCCAAATCCGTTGATTAGTCTCGGCGAACATGACGGCGACAAAATCCACAAAAATGGTAATTCTACCCCAGCCCGCGCCCGATGATCCCGCCGTGCCCCCCGCTGTATTTCCCCGTGGATTGAATACAATTTTAACTGGCAGTTGCGGACTTCAGCCGGAGTGGGTGGATTGCGGAAAGGCTCGAATATACAGGTTTGCAATGCCATTTGTCCCAGCAGTCCTAACCATTCCCCGGCTGGAGATGCTGCTGGTGTGGGCACAAACCACACATCTACTTGCCGGATTTCACTGGCGATATCGTAACTGGTTTGCACTAACCCCAGGGGTGATAATAATTCTTCTAGATATTGTTTGGCAAATTGGTCGTGAGATTGTCGGGTCATTTGATGCTACCCCTAATTGACATTCCTGGGATTTTCTGGTGAGCTTTGATTTATCAAAATTTTATCAAAAATTATCAAAAAGCCACTCAAAATCTTATAATTTTTGGGGATTTTTTTTGACTTGATGTACAGCGATAAAATCTATTTATGATGATAAGATATAGTTCGTAGGGTGGGCAGTGCCAAAAGTAATGCTACTGTGAAGATGTTCTGAGGTAAGGCACTGCCCACCCTACTACTTTGTCCTTTGTCCTTTGTCACTTGACCAATTGTCTTGGGACAAGGGACAAGTGACCAGTGACACTAGGGGGTTTGCTGGAGTTCGGGGCGTTCTTCTGCTAAAATTGCTCCGGTGACGGGGCAGACTTGAAGGCAAATGCCGCAGTCGATGCAGGTGCTAAAATCGATCCAGTACCAGTCTGTACCTTTGGAGTTTTTCCCTGGGCCTTCGTGAATGCAGGCGACGGGACAAGCATCAACGCAATCGGCGACGCCTTCGCAAGTGTTGGTGACAATTGTGTGAGCCAAAGTGTGATTCCTCCCAAGATTAGCAATTAGATTAAGTTTTCGATTTCCGGTTGACCGCTGCTGTTGACCCAGGCTATCTGCTTGATGCCTTTTTTCTGGGCATAGGTGCGGGCATTGTCGATGTCGGCTCCTTGCTGCAAGTAAACTTCGACGCGGATTTTATCACCGACATTGGCAGTTTTTCTGAGTTTTTCGGCGTGGGCGAAGCTAGCAGGTATGCTGCTGGAGTTACGAGGGACGACCAGCCAGTGGCTGGGGGGAGTTTGCAGGGGCAATTGTCCTGTGGGGAGCAGGACTTGGTGCAGGTCTTCGATGTTGAGGGCGAAACCGATACCGGGGATGATTTCACCTTGGGGGTGATAGAGGGCGAGGAGTTGGTCGTAACGACCTCCTTGGCCTAAAATTTGCTGTCCGGTTGGGGTTTCGCTGACGACTTCAAAGATGATGCCAGTGTAGTAGTCTATGGCTTGAATTAGGCTGAGGTCGAGGATGAGAGATTGGGTGGGTATTCCGGAGTCCTGGAGCAGGTCAATCAGGGATTTGAGGTTTTCTAGGGATTGTTGTTGATATTCGTCGAGTTCCAGGGTGCCTACTTGTTGGAGGATGTCCTGGGGACGACCTCGTAGGTCGAACAGGAATGTTGCCCGATCGCGCTGTTCGGGGGTGAGGGGGAGGGTTTCAATGGCGATGCGATCGAGATGGGCGATCGCCAATCGCACTTTCTTGCGCAACGGCGGCGGGAAAACCGACAGCAAAGATGCGGTTAAACCCGCTTCTCCCAAAATCACCCGCCAATTCGCCACCCCCAAACTGGACAAACAATCTGCCAGCAATAGGAGAATTTCCCCATCGGCGAGCAAGCCGCCAACGCCGAGCAATTCCACTCCCGCTTGATAAAATTCCTGCTGACTACCATAACTGGAAGCCGGAGCCCGTCGGAAGACGTTGGCATTGTAATAAAGACGCTGGGGATAAGTCGTGTCCCCCATGCGTGTTACTGCAGTGCGGGCGATCGATGCGGTCAGTTCCGGTCGCAAACCCAGGCGAATTTCCTCTTCCGAATCCAAAAGCTGAATTACAGTCGCCGGGTCGATCGCCCCCCCAGCCATCAGCGTATCCAAACGCTCCACCGTAGAAGTAATAATCCGGTGATAACCCCACTGGGCAAATACAGGGCGCAAGCGCTTTTCAATCCAGCGTTTTTGCGCCACATCCAAGGGCAATAAATCTCTAGCCCCACTGGGCGGTTGATGAATCATTATTTTTTCCCACCAAAAAGACCACCAAAGAAGCCACCACCAGATTTTTTATCATCTTTTCCCGGTTTGGCTTTTGTATTATTAGCTGCTGCTGGTTTCGCCGGAGCTTCCAGTGTTTTCTGGGCTTCTAGAGCCACTGACTCTTGTGGATTCAATTTCAACGCTTGATTAATGTGTACTTTCGCCAAAGTTACCTGATTTTGCTTTAAATAAACCATCCCCAACAATCCGTGACAGCTACTATTTTTGGGCTCCACTTTCAGAGCTTCTTTCAGTTCTATTACGGCTTGCGTTAAATTGCCACCAGCCATTAAATCTTGAGCCCGCCGGTAATAATTATCCACTTTAGAACTAGCTGCCGCCGGTTTGGCTGCTGCTGGCGCTGCCGCTGGCGCTGCCGCCGGGTTGGCTGCTGCTGGCGCTGCTGCTGGCGCTGCTGCTGGCGCTGCTGCTGGGCTGATTTGGCGTTTCTGATCTGTACCTGGGGCTAGCTGTTTACGCAGTAGATAAACTAAGTTAAGCTGGCTGATTTCACCAATCACATGAAGTGTGCCATCAAAGGATTCATACTGAGTTTTCACCAACTCTTGCAGGGATTTTTGGTAGCTTGCTTCCCAGTCTTGAGCCTCCAGTAATTGCTGCGCTGGGGCAAAGGTGAGATGAATTCTATCTTTTTCTTGTCCCAGCCGTTCGCCCATTTTTCGCAACACTACCCCGTACTCAGTGCGCTGGCCATCAGCACTCAATTTCGTGTAAGCGGGATTGACCAGTTTAGAAAATAAATCGCTGGCCAGCTTTTTTCCTTCGGGTGTTTCAGCTTTGCAGCTATCTGGGTGCAGGCGGCGAGCAATTTGCATATATCGCTTGCGGATATCATTGCCAGAGGCATCTAAGGCCACCCCCAAGATGGCGTAGTGGTCGGTGAAGTCGTATTCAAATAAGCCTTGTGCGATTTTGAAAGACATAGTAGCGATTTCTATATCCCCGATGTGGTGGGCTACTTTCTAGTTTAGGGGTGAATGGGGGGGGTTAGGGAGGGAAAGTAGTTGGGCTTTAGCGGAAGCGGGCGAAGCAAGCGGGTAATGGGTTATCAGTGAGGAAGTCACAGGTGTGGAGCCCGTTTGCTTCGCCCCTAGAGATCCTTCTTTTCTGGGCGGACTTCCTCTAAGGCGCTGCTGATGCTGGTGTGGAGGAGACCGTTACTGGCGAGAATGCGTCCGGAGCTAAGGTTAACGGGGTTGCCTTGGTAGTCGGTGATTTTGCCCCCTGCTTCTTCTACCATCACAATACCAGCGGCGATGTCCCAGAGGGATAGACCGCGCTCCCAGTAGCCGTCTAAACGACCGGCGGCGACATATGCTAAGTCGAGGGCGGCGGACCCGGAGCGGCGCACGCCTTGGGTAAGGTGGGTGAGGTGGCAGAATTCGGGATAATTGGTGTCGGTGGTTTGGCGTCGATCGTATGCGAAACCCGTCACTAACAGGCTTTTGCTCAGCTCCGATATTGGGGAAACTTTCAGGGGTTGACCATTGCAGGTAGCGCCCAAACCTCTAGCTCCCTGAAACAATTCTTGATAAAAGGGGGCGTAAATGGCGCCTGCTTGGGGGATACCACCCTGGAGGATGGCGATCGAGACGGCAAAAACGGGGTATTGGTGGGCAAAGTTGGTGGTGCCATCTAAGGGGTCGATCGCCCAGACAAACTCACTATCTTGGTTGCCCAATTTGCCGCTTTCCTCTGTCAAGATGGCATGGTCGGGGAAATGCTGCTGCAATATAGGAATGATGGCAGCTTCCGATGCTTTATCCGCTTCCGTGACCAAATCTCCGGGTCGCTTTTCCTGTACTGATTTTAAGTTACCCCAGTAGGATTGCAGCACTTTACCGCCAGCTTGGGCGGCTTTGGTGGCAACTTCCAGAAATGTTTGCAGTTGTGCGGTTTCAGGAAAATCCGGTGAATTATTACTCATGTCAATTGGGGATAATAAGTTTGGGGGTTCTGTGGGAGCAATTTATGAATTGCTCCTACGATCCAGACGGCGGAACTGAGCGGGGGTCAGACGCAGGGGTTTTTGAGGGTTCCAGATGCCTAACTCTTGCAGTCGGGCCGATTTTTGGGCGTAGTCCAGACGCTGCTCGTGTTTGGTGTTGGGCGATCGGGACGCCGCCAATACATACCCATCCCGTACCAGCACCTCCTGCACCAGTTGACCATCCAGCCAAATGTACCCCAACTGGCGTCCCCATCCATCCTGAGTTTCCACGTCATACTGCAGCAGCACTAATTTCCCCTCCACCATTTGCCGCAGCTTCTCCTTAGCTACTGGTCCATGAGGCTCTTGGCGCCAGTCTGGCGCCTCAATTCCCAACAGCCTTAATTTCTGCGGGCCTGTAGTATTGGCAATTTCCAAAGTTTGGCCGCTCAGGACTCGCGCCACTTTTACTTTCACACCCTGGGGAGGTGTTTCTAGTTGGCAGCTCGTCAGCAGGAAGCACACCAGCAACATCACGATGGTGGGGAGCAGGGGAGCGGGGGAGCAGGGGAGCGGGGGAGCAGGGGAGCAGGGGAGCGGGGGAGCAGGGGAGCAGGGGAGCAGGGGGTGTATGCCCTCACCCCGTCTCCCCGTCTCCCCGTCTCCCCGTCTCCCCCTCCCCGGTTGCTCCCTAGTCCTCATCCAAGGGGAGCGATCGGCGCACCTTGCCCTTGCCAAAGTAGCGCCCAAATTGCAGTTCGTAAACTTCATCCTCATCTTGGGTTTCGACTTCCAGGGGCGATCGGGGATAGCTAACGCAAAGGAGGGCATAACCTTCCGATCGCAAATGCGGGGAAATTCCCATCGCTTCCGGCTGGTAAACTTCTCCCGATTTTATCCTGACCGCACAGGCGGTGCAGGCCCCATTGCGACAGGAAAAGGGCAGCTCAATCCCTTGGCTTTCCGCGTATTGCAGGATGTAGCGGTCTTCGGGAACTTCCAAGGTGTAGCGGGTTCCCTCTTGGCGGTAGTGAATCTTGACAGTGTGGGTGCGGGTCATGGGTGAATGGGGGAGTTTCATGGTAGAGAGGGTGTTTCATTCGCAGAAAGCACACTCAGCATTGTGCTGGCGCCCCCAATCTCTGGGGCGACGGCTCCCAGTATGCTACCATAGAAGAGGGGACGCCAAAACTAATCCCTTTCCCAGAGCGAAACCAAACAAATAAAAAAATTTGGCTTAGCTACTTGACAAACCCTCATCCCATCGGCTAAGATGTTTATCTTGTTAGGTAAGAAACAGTAATCCCTTTGCGGGATGGAAACAACACAAAACTAAATAAATTTGCCTTGGAGAGGTGGCCGAGTGGTTGAAGGCGCAGCACTGGAAATGCTGTTTGGGGGTAACTTCAACGAGGGTTCGAATCCCTCCCTCTCCGTTAACACAGAAGCAAAAAACCCGGTTTCTTTGAGAAACCGGGTTTTTTACTGGGTGAAAACCCAATAACCTACTTGCCCGCAGGCGCAGTTTGTCGCTTCTTGCGGTTTTGGTTTTCTACGCTGATGCCCAGCACCCACATGGTCACAAGCACTACACCCAACCACTGGTAAAGTCCGAGCTTTTCATTAATGAAAAATAAAGCCATCAAACTGGTCAGAGCCGGACCGGTGGCGGAAACCACCGAGGCTAGAGCCGCACCAATCAGAGGAATGCCGAAGTTATTCAAAACATAACCGATTAACGTGGTAAAGAACAAAACTATAGCTCCGCCACACAACGGCCCCCAGTTTTCTGGCTTCACCTCGAAGGGGAACAGGGGCAAACTCAACAGTGCCAACAACCAAGTCACGGTAAAGTTCACCACTGTATAGGGAGCGGGGTGGAATTTCTTCATGCCACTGACTTGCGTCAGAATCACGTAGCCTGCGAAAGTCACCCCAGAAGCAGCAGCGGTCATGGCTCCGAGCAAAAAGTTACCGTTACCAGGTCCGCCGGTGAGTCTTTCAGCGGGAATGGTGAGGAATACCCCCAGGTAAATCGTGGCTACTGCCAAAGCGAGGATAGCACTGGGGCGAGAGCCGAACACTAGCCACGCCAGCAATACCGTCACCGTGGGGAAAATGAAGAAAATGGCCGTAGCCACCCCAGTGGGAGCGTTACCGAGGGCGATGTAGATAAAGCACTGGGAGACAAATAGAAAGAAGCCACTACCGACCACCACCCAGAGTAAGCCGCGCTTTTCTGGGTTCCAAAGCTGCTTGATATCCCGCCAGGTGTTGGGATAGATGCGCGGAGCGATGAGAAATGCCATAATGGGCGCGACCAAGCTGTAGCGCATGGCCAGAATTAACAGGGAGTTGTTAAAACTGGGGCTGATAAAGCCTCCGATGTCCACCATCCCCAGGATGGTTTGTTTGCTCAGAATAATTCTGGTGACGATGTTCTGGAAGGAAATCGTTACGGAGGAGAACAAAACCAGCATCAAGCCGGTGACGAAGAGGTTGGGTTCGCCTTCGGCTGCAGGAGGCGCTGCTGGGGTAGGTGCGGTTTGGGGGGGGGCTACCGTTGGTGGTGCCACTGGGGGCACTGGCGGCGGCTGTAATTGCCCTCCCTGTCTCTGCTGATATTGGGAGACTAGGTTTTGAGCGCTGGCGTTGATGCTGCTGGCGTCTTCTTGCAGTTGGGAAATTAGCCGATCGACCAGGGTTTCCAGTATCACCTCTCCTTGCTGCTGCAGGGAGTGCATCCGGCTTAACTGCTGGGAAAGGGAGCTTTGATAGCTGCTCAGTTCCTGTTGCAGGGTTTTAAAAGTGGCGTTGAGGGTGCTATCTAACCCGGAGAGCAGGCGATAAGCATCGTCACTGTAGTTAGTCTGAGGCGGAGCGGGAGCAAAACTCTGGGGGGGAGCGGATCCAGTAATGGCTTGGCGCTCAGTGGCGGCGAGGATCTCTTTTAACCTCTGGCTCAAGTCTTCCTGCAGGTGGGATGCCAGGACTTGGGCCAGTTGCTTGGACCACATTTGCTGCTGGGCGATTTGCCGCTGGTTCACGGACTGCATTTGCCGTCCGAGAATCTGCTGCTGCTGGCTTTGCAGTTTGGTGATGTCGTCCATGAGGCGGGTTTTCTCAGCTTGGAGCCGCGCCACTTCCTGTGTGAGCTGAACTGTGAGGTTTTGCTGTACGCTTCTAATCTCCTGTGTCATTGATGCCAGGAGATTTTGCAGTTCTCTAGGATCCTCTGGCCTAGAGTTGGGTAGATTGTCCAGTGGCCCCATTATGTGTCACCTTCTAGCTTGTTTGTTGACAAAAACTATGATTGAGTACCTTTAGCCTTTGGATTGGGAGCGTGAATGGATTTTTTTCCAACTGGGCTATTCTGTGGAGCGATGATTTTCCCTGGTGGCAGATTTTTCCAGTCGGTGTGACTGGTGTAGTCCCACATTGATTGTAGGGGGGAAGGACAAGAGTGTGGCATACCGTGGCGTAGGAACACGGCGTGCCGTAGGGATAAGGCATACCTTGTCCCTACAATCGAGCTGCACCTAGATGTCTCAGCCCCTACAACTTGCCAGTGATATGGGGTATTTTATCCGATCGCTCCCACCTCGCGAACGCCCTCAATGTGCGTCGCGCTAGCGTCGTCAAATTTGGCGGCTCAAGGTAAATAATAGGGCACTGGAGACAAAAGCGATGGGGATGGTGATCACCCACGCCAGGATAATTGATTGGATGGTTTGCCACTGGATAGATTTGAGGTTTTGCACCAAACCAATGCCCATCACGCCGCCCACCAGGGCGTGAGAGGTGGAAACGGGCAGCCCTAGGCTAGAGGCGATGAGGACGGTGGTGGCGGTGGCGAGTTCGGCGCAGAATCCGCTGCTGGGTTGTAGTTTGGTGATGTTTTCGCCGATCGTCGCGATGACTTTTCCCCCCCAAATGCCTAAACCGGTGACAATTCCGGCGCCGCCAAGGAGTAAAATCCATAAGGGGACGTGGAAATTAGCATCAGGAATGGTGCCGGTGTTTTGAATGTGGACAATGGTGGCGAGGGGCGCGATCGCATTCCCCACATCGTTTGACCCGTGGGCAAAGGCGACAAAGCAGGCGCTGATGATTTGAAATCTTGCTAGTTGCTTTTCTACTTCTTGTCTCTGGTCAGATGTTGAGTCTGACCACTTGCGGAGGTTGATCGTGGTGAGGGCAATGGTGCTGATGGCTCCCAATGCTAGGGGCAAGTCTTGGGGGGGAAGTTGCCAACCGAAATGGCGGGCTAGGGGGGCGGTACTTTGTGGCAGGACGATGCTCCCGAATATCCCTACTACTGCGACACTGAGCCAGGGAATCCATTCTCGATACTGCCGCCAAGGGTGGGAATGTTCTAAGATGCCAATTTTGATGGTGCTATAGAAGCTGGCGGCAATGATGGCGCTGACCACTGGGGTGAGTACCCAACTGATGCAGATGGTGCCGATCGTGGGCCAGTTTATGGCATCTATGCCTGCGGCAACTACACCGAAGCCGGCGATCGCGCCGACAATGGCGTGGGATGACGATACGGGCAACCCCTTGCTGGTGGCTATTTGCAGCCACAATCCACAGGCGATCGTTACCCCTACCATCCCCATTAGTAACACTCTCGGCTCCTGGGTAAATTCTGCTGGGTTGATCACCCCGGTGGCCAGAGTCTCTGACACTCCACCGCCAAATAATACCGCCCCGGTAAATTCTAATATTCCTGCTACTATTAATGCCTGTTTCAGGGTTAGGGCTTTAGACCCCACCGATGTCCCCATTGAGTTGGCGACATCATTTGCCCCCAAATTTGCCGCTAAATACAGGGCAAGAATCACTACTATAAAGGTCATTTTTTAGGTAATTTTATTTATTTGAAATCGGGTAATTTTATTTGAAATCGGCGTTACCAGAAACCGGGTTTCTCCCAGATAATCTATGTCTATCAAAGAAATATCTGTTAGTAAACCCGGTTTCTTAATGGTTGTTTATTTGGTCATAGAGCTTCAGCCCCATCTGGGGTTCGTAGTTGGCGTGAGCCAAAAAAATCTAAGTTTAAGAGGGCTGAAGCCCAACTACGAACCTGGTTTAGAGGGCTAAAGCCCTAATAAGAACCTACTAGATGACCCGCTATCCATGCCCGTTGAGGATGGGAGTACCGCAGGGATAGGTGGCTACGGGTGCCTTTCTGTCGGAACTCCCGGCGGATTTTGGTTGACAGCCTTTGGCTTTGGCTAGATGATAGTCTAACTTGAGTTTTGTGAGCATCTCCTCTCGCCGATCGTACAGGCGTTTGAGTGGTCGTGGGGCACATTGGTTCATCACATAAGCCGCAATGGTGGGGAGGGCGATCGTGCTGTCGGCGTAGCAAACCACGGTACTGGGTAGTTGATGGGGTTCGACTTTACCCCAGCTCACGGCTTCGCTGGGAGTGGCCCCAGAAAGTCCCCCGGTATCTGGGCGAGCGTCGGTAATTTGGATAAAGTAGTCGTGGCCCCGCTCTTCTAAGCCCAAAACTTCGTGAATTTGGGGTTGGGTTTGCAGAAGGAAGTTTTTGGGACTACCGCCACCAATGATAAAAGCCGCACTCTTACCAGGGATGTCAGTACCGGTTTCCCGTGCGCAATAGGCGATCGCTGCGGTTTCGTTCACATCCACCGCTGGATCTAGCACTAATTTGGACCCTTCTAAGCTCAAAGCTGCCACGTTCATGCCGATCGAGCTATCGCCTGGGGAAGATGTGTAGATGGGGACACCACACTCGTAAGCTGTCGCTAGCAAGCCGGAATGTTTCACCGCCAATTTCCGTTCCATTTCCTTGATGTATTTGCCCAAAAGGTGGTGAAACTCAGCGGTTCCCATCTGCTTCTGGAAAGGCTCGGAGGCGATGAGCTGACGCACGAAATCATCAGTTTCCAGCAGCACATCGTAGTCAAAAATGATATCGTAGATGCGAATTTGCCCTTCTTCCCGCAGGCGGGCATCATCGGCAAATGGGTTGCCCCGGTATAGGTTCAAACCGAGAGAGTAATGTATATCGTGATACAGATTGGCGCCGGTACTGATGATGTAATCGATAAAGCCACACCGCATCAGTGGTGCCAGGATAGACACGCCAAATCCTGCTGGTGTCATCGCACCAGAAAGGCTCAGTCCCACCGTCACTCCCTCGCGCATGACTTCTTGACTGAGTAAATGACAGATTTCCCGCAACCGTGCCGAGTTGTACGCGGTGAAATAACTGTCTATCAAATCAGTGATAGTCATGTTAGGCGCGATCGGAGCTGGTGCAATTTTGTGGCTGAGCATTTTAGACATTTTGAGACTCCAAAGATTTGCAATTTTGTCACTTGTCACTTGTCCCTTGTGCTTTGTCCGGGCGAAAAGCGAATCGCCCCTCCCAAATGACCAAGGACCAATGACCAAGGACAAATGACTAACGTTATTTTTTGCCGCCTCAACCCAAGTTTCAAGCAAATTGCTTGATTGACTGCTTAGAGCGACTTTCTGGCTAGGTGTTGAACCAGAGCAATGCCTAAGTTACTTGATTAAGTCAAGGCAGCTACAAAAAATTGTCGGTTCGAGGTAGTAATATCTCCCGCAACGGTTCAAAATCGGCTCTCTAGCGCTAACCGATAGCTGTGTGAAGCTATCATGCTTTGTTGCCGTCCTGATGCAGGAGTTACCTCTAATTTGGCGTGATCTCATGCTGATGAAGCTGGCGCAACTTCGGCATGGTTTCTCTTCTCTTCTGCCACCCCTTCTCGGAAACTATCCCCTGGCATCGATCGCCGGTAAGATTGACAAGTCCAAAAGGAGTATGCAGGCTTGACGAGAAGATCCGCTGTACTGATATGGCTTGGGAAAGTGAGCAGGCTCCGTACCCCGCTGCTGTTTCCATGACACTTCTAGCTCCCACGATCGTCGCCAAGGGTAGTTAGTTAGTGTGTGGGCGTAGCAGCGAGCGCCATTTGCTCGCTAGGGAAGCCACCGTTCACGCGGTGAGAACATATTTAATTTAACACCACATTGAGTAAATCGCGCACATTCCACCAGAAAATTTTTTCTTGGGGCAGACCTTCGCTCAATCCCTTGCCAGCAGCTAATTTCAGCCGCCAAATTTTTCCTGATTTTTGGCAGAGTCTGCCTGTCATCCCCTGATGCCGCTTACCACACTTTCTCGATTTTGTCAATGGTCAAAATTATTTTCTTAATGTTTTTGATTGCAGATTGCCAACTGGATAAAGACTGGGGGCCTTGTCGCCTTAGCCTCGACCCCGTTTAATCCACTTTGTGGCAATCCACCACGCCCCTAAAGAACATAGAACACTGCCAAAGAAGACCATAAAAAACGGATGGGGAATTAGAGCCAATTCGATTTTTTTGCCATTGGGGAAATACCAAGGTTGAGTGATTAACCCAGAGGTGGAAGCCACGAGTCCCCCTGTGGCAATTCCTACACCCACAGCTTGTATTTTGTCCTGTAATTCTTGGTTATATTTTTCTTGTTTATCTTTATTATCTTTTTCGGTTTTTTCCCGCTGGCGATCGCGTTCCGCTTGGTCAATTTCCACTAGACCCCGAATCGTATTAATTGCCGTATCTAACAGCCGTTCCCCTTGCTGAAGATAAACCAAATCCGCCTCAATTTGCCGCTGGAACCGTTCAAAGGTGCGATCGGCCTTATCTCGCCAAATGCCTAAATCACTTTGACTCTTCACCTCCATCCGACTCAGAGTATCGAGATAATTTTGCCGATTAATCTCAATAGTATTCTGGAAAGTTCCCAAACTGCGAATCCGTTGGGAATACCCCAAAGACCAGTCTAATAGATTTTTGATTTCCCGTTTCAATAACCTTAAATCTTTCTCCGATAAATCCGGCGGCACATTAGTGGGAATATTCCCGGGAAATTCCTTAATCGTCTCTTCTATCTTTTTAATCTCATCCTGAGATGCTTTATATTCCTGGCGGCTATCCAGAAAATTTTGCCGGTTTTTATGGTAATATAAAAATAGTTCCGGCAAATCCCACTGAATATCATTCAGCTTATCCGTAGTTGTTTCGTCAAAAATCAATAAAATTAGGATTTGTCCATACTGATGAGGCCGAAAAATACTTTTATATTCATAAATATAGCCCCCTAAAAATTCACCAGATTGGTAAAAAAGCGGGGCTTCTGCCAGAAATTTAATTCCCAGAAACTGCTTTAATAGCTCATCAGCAGTAGATTTTAAATTCTCCACCGTATCTCGACAATTTTGGGCAATAAAACCACTCAAAAAAATTGTACTACCCCAAAATGCTTGGCTAAAAGTTTGCCCGATTTCATCTTGACTACCTGGATAAGTTCCGGCGAAAAAATCCGCTGGTGGTTTCAGTTGCGATAATTCCGAGAAAGAAATCTCATCATCTCCTGACTTTTGCGGATGATAGAGCGTTAGAGAAAAACTATAAGTATCATTGAGAAACTGAGGATAAAGAAATCCCTTATATTTTGGTGGCAAGGCTATCCGGTAAATTCCTCTAGCTTTAGAATCGAGAATTAAATCAAAATTGGCTAATCCAGAATCGAGCATCTTCGGGAAATCTTCCCGAAACTTTAAATTAATTTGCTGGCTGTTTTGGTCTAAAATCTTGCAGGAGTTTAACAGATTTTGATAGTAAGATGTCACCAAGTCAATTTCCAGATGACGTTCAGTGAAATCTGTCAGATGAACGTTTCTTAAGTGATAACTGAATAAGCGGATATTGAGAGCATAAATTGAGCTGGTATTTGCATTCATGGTAATTACAATGCCAATTTACAAAAAATCTATATTTTAGCCAAAGAAACGGTTATAATCATCATGGCTACCAATCCAAAACCAGGTCACTGTATCTTCTGCTTTGAAGCCCAAAGCTCGATAATTGCGCGTCACTCGCACTGACCAAATTTCCTCTTCTTGGTTAATGCACTTAAAATGGAGAGACGGATGAAACGGATTTTCTGCCCATAGCCGATAAGCCTTGCGGGCACGTTCTCGCACCTCATTGTTAAGCTGACGATACTCCTGCCAAAATGAAGGCAGAACCTCAGATTTCATAGCTCCTCATAATTCATTTTTGTTGCTTTTCCCGCAGCGCGTTCTTGTTTCGCCCGTCGTGCTGCTGCAACTAAGGCGGACTGGGTGCGACTAAATGACTCATCCCACCGTTGTTCATCCTGTAAATCGGCAATATACTCACGCACATGAGCGACGACTTGCCTTTGGATTTCATCGGGTAAAGGCTCTACCATTTCTACCAAATCTGTGATGGCTGATGACATGACATTCTCCTAGGGATTGAACTTAACCCAATTATGGTTTATGTTGATGACTGAGATGGTTGCTGGGATTGGCTTTGGGCAGCTTTGATGGCAGAGCGCAAAGCCGTATTGGTAATGGGTTGTTCTGACTCTGAAGGCGGAGGCGGAGTCTCGTTATCTCCCAGAGGGTCTTTTTTCACAGTCTGTAAAGCCTCTTTGATGGGCTCATAATGATGCTTATCTAGCCAAGCTAAAATCACCCCAGCCATCTTTTTATAATCCTCATCTCCGAATTGAGCCAGATTTTGGTCGAGTTCGGCCCAGGTTTCCGGGGTACAAGCGGCAAATATCGACGATAACGGTTGCTGGCGCAACATTTCCCAAAATTTACGAACCCGTTTTTTGCTGATTTCATCAATATTTGCAAAAGCCATCATAGCCTCCTGGTTGTGGGGGGTGATATTTCCCTACCATCTATTATTGTCCATTGGCTGAGAAAGCAGCCCAATAGCGAGCCGGGGCAAAGGGACGTTCTGGATCGAACAGGAGAAGCTCTTCTTGACAAACCTCAATTTCAACCTCGTCTAATTTTAGCTCGTCTCGTAACCAGGTTAAAACACCCTCGCGGGAAATGGTGCGTAACCAGGATTGGGCGGCTCGCAATGCCATCACGACGGAAAAGTGGCGAGGCAGTTCGTGATAGAGGCGAATCATCAGGAGGGCGGCGGAAAACTCCTCGGCTTCCCAGAGACTCCCTACCACCGTCCGGGTTCCGGCGAAGAAAAAGGCACTGGCTAACCCCACATAGTCATCGGTTGGGGGAGTTTCCACAAGCCCGGTTTTGCAGGCGGACAGGATTAACAGGCGACAATTGGGGATATCCAAACTGGTGAAGATGTCCTGAAAGGTGAGTTTTTCCCGGTTGGCGAGGCGGAGATAGGCTTTGAGGGGTTCATCTTCGTTAAATTCGCCGTGACAGGAAAAGTGAATATAGCGGCTTTGCTGCAAGAAAGCTCGGTTTTGCGGTTGTTCCAGGGCGGTTTTGGTGGCTTCGTTATGGCTGAGAACCCGTTGGGGGTCGAACAGGCGGCGCAACACTTCTACCTCGAAATCTGCATAGGTGAGGTCTTCCGTCGGGTTTTGCAGGGCAAAGAAAGAGGCGGAGGGTTTTTCTAGGGGGGGACGCTGCTGGAGGTTGTTGAGAATTTGACAACTGGGGGCATATTGCACCGGGAACCAGTCTTGCAGGGGTTTTCCCTCACCCCCGGCCCCTCTCCCAGAGCGGGAGAGGGGAGAAGACGGGACGGGGAGAGCGTGGAGGGGGATGAGGTGCAGTTCCCGGTGGGGAATCAGGATGAGGTGTTGAATCTCCGATAATTCAGCCAGAAGGCGGGGGAGTTGCAGGGCGGCGCTGAGGGTTTCGAGGCGTTGGGGGAGTTGCTGATTCCAGGTGTCTTTTCCGTAGTCGCTGCGGTAGTCGAGGATGGCTTGGTCCAGGTGTTGGCGGTCTTCGGCGCTGAAGTGGTGGGGGGTAATCTGGATTTGCTCGTCTTGGCGGGTGACGAGGAAGGCGTAAAACCCGGAGTCGGCTTCGGTGGGGAGATACCACTCGATGAGGGCGGTTTGGGTGGGGAGGAGGCGGCGCAAGTCCGGGAGTTGGGCGGGGACTTGTTGGGTGAGGGTAAAGTTGGGGTCGTCGAGTTCCGCGAGCAGGTCTTGGAATTGCTGGTTAGCGGCTTGGAGTTGTTGGCGGATGATGCTTTCCGGTGAGGGTTGGTTGGGGTATTTTTCGGTGGTGGGGGTGAGGGTGTCCCTGGAGGTGTAGGCGAGTTGTTGTTGGTAGATGGCAATGCGACGGCGCAGGTCGCTGATGCGTTGTTTTTGTGCGTCCGTGGCGTTTTTGGGGTAGAGGTTGGCGCTGTCGAGGAGTTCGAGGAGGGTGCGGGATTTACTGCGTTCCACGGTGAGCAAGGCTTGGGCGTAGTCTTGGTGGTTGATGCAGGCTTGCACCATTTTTTGATAGATATCAAGAGAGTTGGCGATGAGTTCCCGTTTGGTGGCTTCGGAGGTGGCCCAGTAGCGGCTTTGTTCGATGGCAAGGATGGCTTGGTGGTAGCCTTCGATCGCGATTTCCCAGTTTTGTTGTGCAAATCCTAAGTCGCCGAGGCTGTGTCCGGTTCGCAAGCAATCTTGAGGGAAGGAGGAGGGGGTATAGACTAGCAAAGCGGCTTTGTAGGAGCGAATTGCTTGTTTTCGGTTTTCTGCCCGATCGCTTCCCCGGATGCGGTATAAGTAGGCATTGCCCAAGTTATGTTGAGTCATCGCCCACATTTCGGGAAACTCATTAGGAGTATAAACTTGCAATGCTTCTTGTAAACAGGCGATCGCCCGCTCAATATTCTCTGCGCGATCGCCTCGGATGCGGGTTTGGTAGGCAGCCCCCAAGCCTATGTGGGTTCTTGCCCAGTCTTCAGGAAAATCGGTGCGGGTATAAACTTGCAATGCGGCTTGATAGCAAGCGATCGTCTTCTCTAGATTATCTGCTTTTTCTCCCAGGATGCGGTCAAAGTAGGCAGTTGCTAGATTATTTTTGGCTTCTGCCCATTCAAATGGAAAATCTTCGCGGTTTCTTACTTGTAATGCTGCTTGGTAGCACTGAATGGCAGTTTCCAAATTATCCTCTCGTTTTCCCAGAATCCGATGACGGTAGCTAGTCCCCAGATTCATTTGAATCCCTGCCCATTGTTCCCGAAATTCTTCACGGTTACGAACTTTTAATGCTGCTTTATAGAGATTGATAGCCTGTTCCAGATTCTCCGAACGTTCCCCTCGGATGCGAAACAAATAGGCAGTACCCAAATTAGTTTGAGTTCTTGCCCATTCTTGAGGAAATTTTTCATAGCTAAAGACTTCTAACACAGATTTAATAGCAGAAATGCCCTGTTCCAGATTCTCCGCCCGCTCTCCCACGATGCGATATAAGTAAGCAGTTCCCAGACTCAATTGAGTGTTGGCCCATTCTTTGGGATAGACTCTGCGAGTGAATACAGACAGAATCGTTTGATATCCAGCAATAGCAATTTCAACATTACTCGAACGATTGCCTAATTTTACTTGCTGCATCAGGTTACTGAAATTGGCTATATCGACAGCGATACAATACGCCAGAATCGAGTCCACGACAGCAAGAGTCCGACTTGCCCACTGGCGTAAAACTTCGGCAAGACTGAGGGTGAGTTTGTCTTGATTAGCTTTCAACAGGGGATAAATTTGTTGATAGTTGCCCTGACTGTCATCAATCGTTTTTAGTACCTGCATTAAGAATTGGAGCATCGTATCGGCATTTGGAGGTACGGCGTAGGGCGAATCGATTATATTTTCCGATAGGAAACGGGCAATGTTTCTTAAAAAATCGGCATTTCGTTTTTCTCCCCAGCTTTCCATTCGTTTTGCCTTCTCTTTCAGGAAAATGAGAAACCCGGTATCTAGTATTTCTTGGTGTCCGTCAAGAATTCGGTTTGCCTCACGGGGAGATGCGAGGAGTTGTTCCACCAGCTTGACATAGGCTTTGATGCGTTGTTCTTGATCCATAGCAAGGCACCGGGTAGGGGACAGTATCCCGATTTTACCCCATCCCTGCATTTCAGAAACCGGGTTTCTTGCTTAAATTTTTGTGAATAAACAGAGATTTTGGGAGAAACCCGGTTTCTTGAACCCCCACCGCGACTCCCAGAAACCGGGTTTCTTGCTTAAATTTTTGTGAATAAACAGAGATTTTGGGAGAAACCCGGTTTCTTTCCCCCCCCATCGCGCAGAAACCGCTGGCAAAACATGATAATCCAGAAATTCATTAACCGAGTATTGAGCTTCTGTCATCATTACATGCAAGAGGGGTTTCACCTGGGGGATAATCCGGTTTTGTTGCGCTACAATCAAAATCCCTCAAGTGCCAATTACATTTAATCCTAACTCTTGCGCCACTTTTCTGGCTTTTCTTTCATCCAATAAACCCCTGGGTTTTTGTTCACTCAGTGCTAAAGCGATCGCCTCTAATTTTCCTCCACTAGATGACATTCAGTTTGTAGAACACTTACCAACCCGATTTTACCCCATCCCCGCGACTGAGAAACCCGGTTTTTTTCTTAAATTTTTGTGAATAAACAGAGGGACTGCAAGAAACCCGGTTTCTTTACCCCCCAACCAACTCTCATAAACCACCCAGAAACCGCGTTTCCTGCTTAAACCTTAGTGAATCAACAGAGAGACTGCGAGAAACCCGATTTCTTGTCCCCCCACCTTCATACTCCGCAGAGAAACCGCGGTTCACCCTGCTACAATGAGAAGGTGAATCCATCCCTAACCGGTAGCCGGACCATTGAGATTCTCGGTGACATCGCTCAAACTAGCGAGAACACCGAATCGGACTGGCGGCGAGAAATTGCGATCGCGCCCTCGGAACAGGGATTCAAACTCAATCCCGCCATTACCCATGAGTAAAAACCATGACTCAGACAATTACAAAACCCATCTCCTTTGATGAATTTGTCGCCTGGTATCCAGAAAATGCAGCCTGTAAATATGAATTACACAACGGAGCAATTGTCAAAATGCCTTTAGGAACCGGTCAACACTCTAATATTACGGGTTTTATCAGCTTAAAACTAGGAGTGCAAATTGAGCGTCACGAATTACCTTACTCTATTCCCGGTGATTGCTTGCTAAAACTATTGGAGGATGAATCTGGTTATCAGCCTGATATTATTGTCCTAGACCGAGAGCAACTAAGTAACGAACCCCGGTGGCAAAAAGAGTCTATCATTACCCTAGGCAGTTCAGTGCGGTTAGTGGTAGAAGTCGTAAGTACCAATTGGCAGAATGATTATCTGAGAAAAGCGGGGGATTATGAACTAATGGGTATCCCAGAATACTGGATTGTGGACTATCTGGGCTTAGGCGGTCGGCGCTTCATTGGTAATTCTAAATCACCGACGATTTCGGTTTATCAAATGGTCAATGGCGAGTATGAAGTGAAGCAATTCCGAGATGATGAAAGAGTCGAGTCCTTGGCTTTCCCGGAATTACAATTAACAGCAGCACAAATTTTTCAAGCATAATTTTCCCGGAGCGTCCCGATTTGACAAATCCCCCCCACCCCCAAGCCAAAACGGGATGCTCCCAGGGATACGGATAATTTTTCCCCAAAAAAGCTCTTCTTAGAAATATTAATTAAACTTTCTTGGAGGTCAAAACCAACCGCAGTTTAGCATGAATCAAACTCAACTCGGCCAAACCTAAATCCACACTCCCTTCCACCACAATCCCCGTGTGCAGTAGCCGGTCTAATAATTCGACAATGGACGGATTGCCAGAAGGTTCCCCCGGATAGTACCCCCCATCTTTAGGCAATAAAGTCCCAAAATCACCCAAATCAGCATTTAAATCCGCCGGGTCAATTTCAAATATATCACACATTTTCATCACTTGCTCTTCCAATTGGCGGAGACTTTCCGCTGCTCTTTCCAACTCCTCCTCACTGAGAAGATTAGCATCCATATGGCGAATTACCTGGGCTTCCATCAGTTGCCGCACCAATTCAATTAATGTCAGCAATAGCGGCGCCAGACCGGCATCTTTATGACTAGGTTTCGGTTGAGTGATAGAATTAGGAATAGTATCATCAGTCATGGGGTAAACTGAACTCCAGAACCGTGACAGGGGATGCAGTAGAAACCCAAATTGCCCGGAGCCGTACCACTGCCCAAACAGTGAGGACATTTGGCAGCTTTAGGGGAGCGGTGGTGAACACCTTTACCCCTACAGGCGAGACAGGGGTTGCGAGTGCCTGTGGGGGAGACGCCGCTACCGCGACAATGGGCGCATTTCACCAGCGGCGGTGTGAGGTGATGGCATTTTTTGCCGTGGCAAGCGGGACAGGTGGAAAGAGCGGACATCACGCGGAACCTGTCTTTACCGGTGCCTCTACAATAGGCGCAGGGTTGGATTTGCTGGCTCATAGCCGATAATATGGTACTGGGATAAATCTATTATGCCAGTTTGTATGCCCAAAGCCTTGTCCTAGAAAATAACTGCTATAATTCATCACTAGAGCCAAATTTATGTTTTGTCCCTTGTCCCTTGTCCCTTGTCCCTTGTCGCTTATCACACAACAAAGGACAAATGACCAATGACCAATGACCAATGACAATTTATCAGAGGAATGGCAGCGATGACCAATATATTAACTAAACCCAACGAAGTAACACCGGAAATCATGTCCTTAGAGGACTTTATCAACTATGATGATGGTACAGATGCTCGGTATGAACTAGAGGATGGGAGATTGCTGTATATGCCAAGCGAAAGCGAGATAAATCGACGGATTGCGTGTTTTTTGTTTGTATATTTTGCCCAACTGGGAATTCCCTTTTCTCGGTTAACCATGAAAACAGAGGTGGCGGTGATGGGGACGCGGACAACGGTGCGTGTTCCCGATTTGATGGTAATGACAGAGGAATTAGCCCAAGCGATGCAGGGAGCGACTCGCTCCATTGTCATGTCAGATATGCCCCCGCCGCAGTTAGTGGTAGAAGTAGTCAGCCCGGGACAGAAAAATGAGGAGCGAGATTATCGCTACAAACGCTCCCAATATCAAGCGCGAGGAATTGCCGAATATTGGATTATTGACCCGATGCAGCAGCGGATTACGGTATTGCATCTAGTGGCGGGACTTTATGAGGAGGTAGTGTTTACCGCTGAGGAGCCGATCGCCTCCCCTCTCTTAGCCGAATTAGGTCAACAATCACCTTTAACTGCAGCCCAAGTATTGCAGGTAGGGACAAGTGCCTAAAATTCTTTTTTAGTAAAAGCGTCGCTCTTGACCGACCACGATCTCATTTATCACCTACTTATCAAATGGGTTCACTAAAATCAGCCCATCAATACGCTTAAAATCAGCAACATTCCGAGTCACCAGTTGGCATCCTTCATTTAAAGCGCAAGCAGCTACTAGAGCATCCGCCAGCTTGACACGGTTTCGGCGAATTTCAGTAGCACAATCTAGCACTGATTCCGTAAGCGATACAGATCTGAGTATTCGCAAAAACTCTCGCATTTCATTTTCTTGATGTTTTGTCAATCCAGGGTAGCATAGCAACTCCACCCAAGTCAGGGGGCAGTAAAATCCCCTAGATGCCCCCGTTTGAATTTCGTCAAAAATCGGTCGCAAAACCGGCTCACCGTTGAAGTAATAAATCAGGATATTGGTGTCAAACAAATATTTACTAATCATCCCATTCTCTTCGGATTTCTTGCTGAAACTCTAAAGCATCTACACGCTTGGGCAAAAATCCAAACCATTTGTCTAAATTTGGCGCTGGCAATTCTCCGGTTGGGTGCAGAGGTTCTGCTCTGACACGCCGCCGCACCATTGCCGCCAACTCTTCTAAAAGCTGTAGTTGTTCTTCTGGGTTCAGTGTTTCAACCTGACGGCGTACCTCTTGATAACTAGACATAGACTGGCAATGTAATTCTGGTTAATTTTAATATATGCGAAGCACCGCCCACCTGTCAAGGATTTGTCATTGGTCATTGGTGATTGTTCATTCGTCTGAATAAAAAGTTACCAATGACAAATGACCAAGGACAAATGTTACTTGTCCCTATTCACGCTTACCCCCCATCACCAGAGACTGTTTCTCCCGCATTGAGAGCTTTCAGAGCCCGCACTTCTTCGCGCAAACTCTCCACCTGTTGTAATAACTGCTGATTAGACTGCATTAACTGGGAGGCTTGAGAGTTTAAGTAAGGGTCACTTTCCCACCAATTAATCCCGATTTCTTTGGCTTTATCTACAGAAGAAATCAGTAAGCGGATGCGAATAGTCAGGAGTTCCGTAGAACCCACAGAGACGCTGATATCGCCAGCGATGACGATACCTTTATCTAATACTCTTTCCAGGATATCAGCGAGGGTCGAACCTTGGGTGGAGGTGGCGATTTGACTATGTTGGGGTGGCATGGTTATGATGAGGAATCAGGAGTAGCTGTAGGAGGGGACGCCTGTAGTTGTTTTTGGGCGATATAAAGCCGATCGTCTCGCTGCATCAGCATCCCCTTTTTGATGAGCGATCGCAGGGCATCGATCGCCTCCACACGGTTAATATTCAAAGCCGCCTGAATTTCCGACACCCGCACCCCCTGAGACTGCTTAATATAAGCCAAAACTTCCTCCTCATAAGGGATAAAAGCAGTATCCTTCCCATTTTCCGGTTGCGGTTGGCTTGGCTCTTTCTCCGTCGCCAAAATTTCCGCCAGAATTTTCCGCGCCGTGACTAAATTTAAATTACTCCGCGATAACACCACATCAGCGAAAATATCCCGAAATTCCTCATTAGCCACATCCACCGGAATCGCGTGTTCCCGGCAAACTTTAGCAATCGTGATGCAAGAGCGGAGGGTAGAAGAAAAATGCAGCAAAGACACAGCATTTCTGGAACTGAGATTTGATGCCTGTAAATGCCCGTTACCATTAGCTGCCAACAGCGCCATTGTCCGCTCGCGAAAATCCCGCACCAACTGCACAATCTTCAACCCCTGAGTGCGATCGATGCCAGTTTTCTGCATCAAAATTTCCAACTGCGTCACCCCATCCGGTTCCGGCATATTAATCGTCACCAACCGGTCCATCAGAGCATCTTGAGTATCATGTACCCCCGAATATTCCTCTGGATTAGAAGTAAAAATCGCTCGAAAATTAGGATGCACCCGGACATATTCCGACTTTTGGCCATTATGGGGAGGCAAAACCAGCAATTTCTCTTCTAAAGCCGAAAGCAAAACATTATTTACCTCTGGACGCGAGCGATTAAACTCGTCATAAACCAGGGTAAAACCTTCCTTGCAGGCCAGAGTTAGGCGAGAATCCACCCAATTATGCCGCAATTCATCTTCCACTTTCACCACATTGTGAATAAAATTATCCACCACTTTTTTGCGCGTATAACCAGCACTCCGACCGATTAAATCGCCACTTTTCAGCTCGCTATCCCCAAAAATCAGCATCATCGGACGCTCCAAAAGGTCTGCCAAATGGAGAGCGAGAGTAGTTTTCCCCGTGCCTGCCGGTCCGCGCAGGTGGACGGAAAAGCCAGATTGCAGGTAGCGCAAGGCGCGGGCCGCCGTTTGCGCCACCTGGGGCGTATTCACGAAGCCTCGGGGACTGGCTCGCAGCACAGTAGTCATTTAGGTTGGTTCTGGTGACGAGAATTAATTCAAAATTTTATCCACGGGGATATACAGCCGATCGCGCTGGGCAATCAACTCTTTTTTCATCAAAGAGCGTAGCGCATCCACCGTTTGCACCCGGTTGAGTTGCAAACTGTCCTCAATTTCCCGCAGTCTTGCCCCTTGGGTATCCTTAATATAGGCATACACCTGTTCCTCGTGAGGAACCCTCACCCCCGTCCCCTCTCCCACCAGGGGGGGAGAGGGGGGCACCGGTGAGGGCGGCGGTGGCGGTGGGGCCACAGTCTTTGGCGGTGGCGCCGGTGGTGGGGCCTTTAGTGTTGGTGGTGGGGCCACAGTCTTGGCGGGAGCGGGAGCAGTAGCCACAGTAGGCTGAGCAGGGGATAAAGCACTACCCCAAACCTCTTGTCTCAGGTTTTGGGCGTACTCACGCAAGTGCAATTTCAACGCCTCCAACTGGGCTTGCAATTCCTGCATCGTGGCTTGACGATCGGAGCGTGTTGCTTGTAAATCTTGGCGCAATTGTCGCCCGCGAGCTTCGGCGAGCAACTCCAATTCTTGCAGGTATTCTCGCACGTCCGCGTGCAGTTCGGTCACAAATGCCGCTAAATCCCGTTGTAGTTCTACTTTAGTAGCAGCCTGTTGCTGCTGCCATTGTTGGCGGTTAGCGGCGACAGTAGTTTTTAGTTGGGCGTGAAAGTCTGCCAAGTCAGCAGCAAGATGTTCTGCCATCAGGGAGCGATCGCGCTGCGTAGCCGTCAGAAACTGCGCCGTTTGTTGCGCCAGAGTCTGCGCAAACTCAGCCAGTTGCTGCGCCTGTTGTTCGCCTTGGCGGTAACGTTCCGAGCGAGTATCCTGCAAAAAAGCCGCCATTGCTTGCTGTCGCTCACTGGTGAGCTGCTGGCGAGCCACAGCCGCCGCCGCACTCTGACGCGCCAAATGCTGACGCTGTTGGCGGAGTCGATCGGTAAATTCGTCTAATTGAGCGCGCACCTGCGCCGCCGTATCTTGGCGCACCGCCTGCAGCGATCGCAACTCGCCCCCCACCTGCTGCTGACGGGAGCGCGTTAGCTCAATGCGCCGGTGTCGTTGCGCCACCCATTGATCATAAAGAGCCATAACTGAACTCTCCTCTTAGGTTGGGTGTAGAAATGCGTTCTTAACGCATCTCTACAGCAAATTCGGGCTTAGGCAGCGGGAACAGCCGCTTGGGAAGTCAAGCCTACGGCTTCCGCATACTTCAGGTAAGTTTCCACAGAAGCGATGACGATGCGAGCTTCTACAGCTAGCAGCTCGATCCCCACCAAGGAAACCCGCACCCAAGCATCAATCACGATGCCTTTGTCCAAGATGCGATCGACCACTTCCGCCAAGCTCGAAGAAGAGTTTACTTTTTCAACAGCCATAATGTCATCTCCCGATTTCATCAAAAATCAGCACTGGCGCGGCCAGCGCAAAACCTCAAACGCAGGCGGTCAGCCTGCTGCACAAATACACTCTTGTCGCCAGCTCCATCCCGGCAACATGAACCTGAGTGGCGATGCCCCCTGCATTGTCGAGAATAGCTGGTTGCCGTTTTTACTGTCGCGGACGAGTGCGGCCATGCCAATCCAAATCCTACAACATTTCACCAGCACTCGAGGTTTGTGCCCTAGGAGAGCCAATGGTGGACGGTTAGCAGCTTCACCAGAGAAGGACTTACCAGATACTAACTCTGAGAAGCACCCCACCACCAGTAGGAGCCATTGCCCCCACCATGTTATTGTCCCATATCTCATCCCCGATCAGACAACTTTCTGGATTTTGGCCAAACTGAAGGGCGCGACGCTTTCCCGGACGGTGCAGCGCCGCCGTCGCCCACAAGGGAAAACAGCGTAAAATAAACTTGCAGGTAATCTCAAAGCCCAAACCAAGGTCAATCGATCCGCCCAGAGGGGTGTAAATTCCAGACAACAGTATTTTCCTTGGCTGGTAGAGAAACCAGCATCAGGTGCATCCAGACTAGCTATGGGAGTTTTTTTGCAATTTTGCCGCAGGCTGCAAGCCTGCATATTCTAGTGGAGCCACCGGTAGGAGACAAAAGACTATGGAGGGGAAGATTGGTGCTGAGGAACTGCTCAAATTTTATTTGGCGGGCAAAACTAGCTTTCGCAACGCTGACCTCAGCGGTGTCAACTTAGAGCGGGCAAACCTCCAAGGCATAGACTTACAGGGAGCCTATCTGCGGTGGGCAACCCTTCAGGGGGCAAACCTCCGGGAGGCAAACCTATCTTGGGCAGACCTGCAGCGAGCCAATCTCTCAGATGCCATCCTCCAGAAAGCCAATCTCAAAGAAGTATCCCTGCGCAAAGCCAAATTGCAGTGGGCAGATTTTCAAGAGGCGCAACTGCAAAGTGCCAAGATGGAAAAATGCGACCTCACTTGTGCGAATTTACGCGCCGCGTCTCTGCGGTTAGTTTCCCTACAGGGAGCAAATTTAGACAAAGCCAATATGCTGATGGTGGATTTGCGTGTGGCAACTCTCACAGAAGCAAAGCTGCTGGACGCTAACCTGGAAATGGCGAAGCTGCAAGAGGCTAACCTATCTAAGGCCAATCTGATGGGAGCTAATTTGGCCAAAGCCTTGGCGAATGGCGCCTCGTTTCAAGAAGCGCGGTTATTTGGCGCCAATCTCTCGGACGCTAACCTCACCGGGGTGAATTTAACCGGGGCGGACTTGCAGGAAGCGAAGTTATTTGGCACCAACTTATCTGGGGCAAACCTCACTGAAGCCCGGTTGCCCTCGCTGCCAAATATGCAGGGAGCCAAGCTATCGGGGGCGCAGCTTAAAGGGGTGCGTTTGCCCAGGGGGGAAAGTTTACAACAAGCGATGCAGCCTGATGGTGTGATTCCCGATCGACGCTCACCTAGGGCTCTGGAACCGGTAATGACTACAGCAGAATTGTTACCAGAGAAGGCGGTTACAGAAATGCCTCCACAGGAAGAATCAGCCGCCAACCGGCGGGGGTTGACGCTGTATAGTTTCAAGGCGCAAGTGGAGGTAGGGGCAATTCACCTGAGCGGCGCAGAAGGACATAGACATCCGATGGAGGGGGATGGGCAACTGGGGACTGCCGCGATCGCGATCGCCCACCGGCGCGGTCCATCCGTACTGCGGCAACAGCTCCTCGCCGCCTACAACCGCCGCTGCGCCATCACCGGTTGCGATGTAGAACCCCTCCTCGAAGCGGTTCTCCTCATGCCCAGCAAGCTGGTACAAAACACCCATGATGCCTCCGATGGTTTACTCCTGCGATCCGACATTCACACCCTTTTTGACCTCCACCTCATTACCATCGACCCAGACACCATGAAAGTCATCGTCGCCCCCAGCTTGCGCCCCACCAGCTACGGCGAATTCGATGGCCAACCCCTGCGCCAACCAGTCGATCGCGCCTTCCGCCCCAACCATGAGGGCCTCCAGTGGCGCTTTAACTGGTGCGATTGGGTTCACCGCTTGTAAGTCCAGATGGGGAGACGGGGAGATGGGGAGATGGGGAGACGGGGAGACGGGGAGACGGGGAGGGGTGGGAAGAGGGGGAAGATGGGGAGGGGTGGGAGGAGGGGGAAGATGGGGAGGGGTGGGAGGAGAGGGAGGAAGATTGCTTCCCACACTTCCCACACTTCCCACACTCCCCACACTTCCCACACTCCCCACACTCCCCACACTTCCCACCCTCCCCACACTCCCCAAATTTTTGGGCTAAAGCCCCACTACGAACCTGTCAACCTCTACACCAGTCCCACTAAATTGATGCTCAAGTCCCACAAACGCTCGGCTTTTTCATCATCCCGAGCTTGGGGAGAAACTTTTTGCACAAAAGACTGACGATTTTTCTTTTGCCGATTTCCCCAGCTCCAATAAGCACCAGATTGCTTATATTCTGGATCGGCGACCACTGCAGCCACCCGCTCTCCTGCTAAATCCTGGGATACATAGCCCCCAGTGATATATTTCTGGAAAATCGGGAAGATTTTCTGAAACAGGGGATAGTGATTGCGGAACAGCGGCGTTTCCGCAACGCATCCGGGATATAGAGAAGTAAAAGTGATGCCCGTTGACTCGTGATACCGGCGATGCAGTTCCCGCATCGTCAGCACATTGCACACTTTGCTATCTTTATAAGCCTTGACAGGTTCAAACTTCTTGCCGTCAATCATCGTAATCGGGTCTTGGAAACCCTTAGCAAACCCTTCTAAGTCTCCCAAGTCGGGACGGGGGGGAATCTTCCCGCCCAATTCTTCCGGGTTATGCGTCACTGTACCCAAAATCACCATGCGGCGGTCTGGGTATGGCGATCGCTTCATATCCTCCAGCATCACATTGCACAGCAAGAAATGCCCTAGGTGATTCGTCGCTACCGTCAGCTCATACCCGTCTGGGCTGCGCAAGGGCGCTTTAATCAACGGCATATAAATTGCCGCATTGCACACCAAAGCATCCAGAGACCGCCCTGTAGCGCGGAACTGGTTGATAAACCGGCGCACACTGTCTAAGGAGCCTAAGTCAATGTGGAGAATCGTGTAGCTGTCTTTTGGAATGCCCACCTCACCGGCGGCTTTTTCCCCTTTCTCCAAATCGCGACAACCCATAATCACGTGCCAACCCCGTTTCGCTAAGGCTTTGGCACCATACAAACCGACCCCAGATGAGGTTCCGGTAATTACAACTGTTGGCTTTTGATCTCGATCCATTCTATTCCACCCTCTTTCACCGTTTGGACCTTCTATTATCCAAAGTGGCTATGCAGGTTAAGTTTGCCATGATTTCTGATCATCAGAAAATGAGTTATTTTACTGATTGACAAAAATCACACGCTTTTAACTTATCACGAATGGGTGCCTCAAATTTGCCCACAGGTTCAGAAACCCGTTTTCCCCATAAAGAAACCCGGTTTCTCAAAGAAACCGGGTTTCTAGGGACCGGGAGTGGTTGCTTCAGCCGCCAGCCACCGCCGGGACGATACTCACTTCGTCGCCATCTTTTAGCGGGGTGCCGGTGCCGTCTAAAAAGCGGATGTCTTCGCTGTTGACGTAGAAGTTTAAAAACCGGCGCGGTTGGCCTTTGTCATCACAAAGGCGGTCTTTGATACCGGGACAAGCTGTTTCCAGGGCATCTATCAGTTCGCCAATGTTGGCGGCGGTGCATTCCAGAGTAGCTTGATTGCTGGTGAATTTCTGTAGGGGAGTGGGAATTAAAACTTTAACGGACATAGTTAGTTGTTGTTGTCGTTGGATGGTTAGAGGTTATGGAAAATTAATAACCTCTAACGGTGAGCGAAAAATTAGACCAGCACTTGCTGCCATTCCAGGCGGTCTAAAGTGCGGGAGCGCTCTAAAGCGCGCTCGAAGCTGTCGAGTTTGGCTTCAATTGTTAGGGGGGCGCCGATGTCACCTTGTACGGCTTCTTGGGTTTTTAAGCCGTTACCGGTGATATAGACAACGGTGGTTTCGTCGGAGTCAATTTTGCCCGCTTCTACCAGTTTCTTGAGGACGGCAATGGTGGTCCCGCCAGCAGTTTCGGTGAAGATGCCTTCGGTTTCTGCGAGCAGTTTGATGCCTTCGATGATTTCTGGGTCTGTGACAGATTCGATGTTGCCGTTGGTTTTCTGGGCAATATCTACGGCATACACGCCGTCGGCGGGGTTGCCAATGGCGATCGACTTGGCAATGGTGTTGGGTTTGACGGGTTTAATGAAGTCCCGCCCTTCCCGGAAGGCTGAGGCGATCGGCGAGCAACCCTCGGCTTGAGCGCCGCTGAAGCGGACCGCCTTATCTTCCACCAGACCCACTTTGATAAATTCTTGGAATCCTTTGTAAATTTTTGTGAAGAGAGAGCCTGAAGCCAGAGGGGCCACCACGTGGTCGGGCAGTTGCCACCCCAGTTGTTCGGCTACTTCATAGCCCAGAGTCTTGGA
The DNA here is from genome assembly GCA_015296065.1 of Oscillatoriaceae cyanobacterium M33_DOE_052. Taxonomy (GTDB): domain Bacteria; phylum Cyanobacteriota; class Cyanobacteriia; order Cyanobacteriales; family Laspinemataceae; genus Koinonema. The sequence continues at coordinate 62,447 of DVDU01000071.1, forward strand.
GCCTTCAGAATAGTAGGGACGGAGGTTGATGTTAACGAAACCCCAGCCGTGGGTGTTGGCAACTTCCGAGCAAAGGCGGTTTACTTGGTCGTAATTGCCTTCTACGGCCATCACCACGGGACCATAGACGAGGGTGCCCAAGACTTTGCCAGCTTCTAAGTCGGCGGGAATGAATACGCAGCAGTCCAGTCCGGCTTTCGCGGCGATCGCGGCGGTGGAGTTCGCCAAATTCCCAGTGCTGGCGCAGGAAACTGTGGTGAACCCCAACTCTCTCGCCCGAGTCAAAGCCACCGACACCACCCTATCCTTAAAGCTGAGGGTAGGCATGTTCACCGCATCGTTTTTGATGTAGAGGTTTTTGATCCCCAGACGACGGGCCAAACGATGGGCTTTCACCAGTGGCGTCATCCCAGTGCCCACATCGATGAGGTTGTCACCCGCCACGGGCAAAAATGGACGGTAGCGCCAGATAGACAGGGGTCCTGCTTGAATCGTTTCCCGGGTTACGTGGCGGCGCAGAGCGTCGTAGTTATAGCTGACTTCCAGGGGACCGAAGCAATATTCGCAAACGTGAATCGCCTTCGGTTCGTACTCAGCGCCACATTCTTTGCACTTGAGCGCGTCAAAAAAGGCGGAACCGTTAAGGATTTCTTGGTTGTGGGTGGTGGTTTGAGTCGCCTGGGTCATGATGTTAAAACCTCTGCTGCACGTTTGTAACTACCGTCTTGGGAGTTACCTCCCCTCATCGATTTTTTGAATGTATCACAAGCAAAAACACCTGTCAACTATACCCGACTTTTTTTGTCGGGATTGATTTTCTGATTTTTTCCGGGAAAAATTAGAATGTTGCTAACAAGTTGTTAGTAACTAATTAATATCAGCCACCGCTCACCGGGGGAATGAGGACCACTTCATCACGATCGTGCAAAACTGTGGATGCTTCCACAAACTGCAAATTGACGCCAAAGCGGGTAATATCCCGCAAATGCTCCAACTGCGGTTTTTCCGCAATCAACCGCTCCATCACCGCCACCACCTCGGTCCCCTGGGGCAATTCCAGCAGTAACTCTGGCACCCCATAAACCTCCTGATAGCTAGCAAAGAGCTTCACCGTAATTTTGATGGATTCACACATAGCATTCATATATTACCACCGGAGCTAATTTTAAAGTCATCGCTGCGGCTTTTATGAAGAATTATCAATAAGATTTAATATTTGTTAATCTAGGAGAAAAACCGTAAGGTGAGCAATGCCTCCATAAATCTGTGCTATTGGGATAAGTCTTTAGGGCATTGTCCACCCTACTCACAGACAATCAAAACCAGAGATAATATAATAGTAAGGATAGGAAATATCATTGGAGGCAATAGCCAATTAAATCATCGCCTGCATTCGCCGAAAATCCATTTCGACTTCTGCCCAGAGGGCGCGGTTTTTGGGGTCAGTCCGCAGGGCTTTTTTCAGGTAAATGCAGGCTTTCTCCCAATCACCGTCATCTACGAGATTCCGCCCGAAGCGCTGATAAGTGATAGCTTGCCATTGCTTTACTTCTATGTCGTTGGGGAGGCGTTGGGCTAAACCTTCTACCAGGGCGATGGCACGGAGAAACCGCTTATATTTGAGCAATGATTGTAGTTGAATGTAGGCTTTTTCCTTGAGGCGGTTGTCAAAGTCCGATAAGTATGGATTAGGGCGCAAGGGAGATTTTTTGCCCTTGAGTTCTTCCCCGAGAGGGGATGTTTCCTGACTCTTAGCAGTTGGTTCTGGGGTTGGTTCTTTCCGAGGGGGGGTTTTTTCCTTTTCCTCTGGAGGGCGAGGGGTGGTGGGGCGAGGGGATGTCACCCCCTCTCTTGCCATTTCCGCCCATCTACTGGTATCTGCTTTCGTCTCTCCTTTGGCGGTGACGGGACTGCTAGCTAAAGGAACGATCGCCAGCAGTTGTCTGTAGGCTTCATGGAGTTGAATAAACTTTTCGTGAGCTTTGGTGTCTCCGGGATTGGCGTCGGGATGGTACTGCCTTGCCAGCCGCCGGTAAGATTCCTTAACTTCGGCTAGAGTTGCCCGTGGAGTCAATCCCAAGATGCGGTAGCATTCGGCAAGATTCATATTAGTAAAAAAGGCAGACCTTGAGATAAGATTCTGCCATTATGCGGGTAATTCGGGACAAAAGCATCAGCTTTAAGGAATAGGGGGACTAGGGGACCAGGGGACCAGGGGACGGGGGGACGG